>JBEBRN010000007.1:0-69567 GCA_040394775.1 Taishania pollutisoli | reverse complement strand
AAATCGGAAATATTTAAGAATTCCTCCCCAACTTTTGGTTATGATCCGTATTTATATTTGCACTCGCAATCAGATTCCTCCTTAGCTTAGTTGGATAGGCATCCCGACAGCAAAGCTCGTCGGGAGGGTCTCAGGTTCAAAGCCTGTGCCGAATATCGGCATCTTGAAGGAGGAGCTTAAAAATCAAAGGGTTACAGAAATGTAGCCCTTTTTTTATTCCTCATTATTAGTGTATTTATATTTGCACTCGCAATCAGATTCCTCCTTAGCTTAGTTGGATAGGCATCCCGACAGCAAAGCTCGTCGGGAGGGTCTCAGGTTCAAAGCCTGTGCCGAATATCGGCATCTTGAAGGAGGAGCTTAAAAATCAAAGGGTTACAGAAATGTAGCCCTTTTTTTATTCCTCATTATTAGTGTATTTATATTTGCACTCGCAATCAGATTCCTCCTTAGCTTAGTTGGATAGGCATCCCGACAGCAAAGCTCGTCGGGAGGGTCTCAGGTTCGAAGCCTGTGCCGAATATCGGCATCCTGAAGGAGGAGCTTAAAAATGAAGCACTTACAGAAATGTAAGTGCTTTTTTCGTTAGGGCAGTCGGGGCGAGTCGGGGCGAATTGCAATTCGCCCCGACTCGTCCCAACTATTTTATTTTCCGTAAGACCTCTTTCAACTGCTCCATAACATCTTTTCCTTTAGAATTATCGATCACATAATCCGCAAAGCGTTTCTTATGCCCATCATCTGATTGAGCATCCATTCGTGCTATGATCTCTTCCAATGTATGATTATCTCGCTTTACAATACGGTCTAGCCTTTCCTTCTCTCCCGCAACGACTAGAATAATACTATCCAACTCTTTGTAATATCCAGTGTCAATCATTAAAGCAGATTCGATAAATACGAGTAGACTTTGTTGTTCGGCGCACCACTTATCAAAAGCACGATAGACAGCAGGGTGAATGTATTCATTTACCTTTTTTCGTTTTTCGTTATCTGAAAAGATAATAGCAGAAAGATAGGTTCGATTTAGTGAGCCATCCTCAAAATAGGCTTTCTCTCCAACTAATTTTTGTACTTGATCTTTTAAAGTAGCGTCAGTTGTCATACAATCTTTGGCAACGATATCTGTGTAAAAAACAGGATAGCCCATTTTTTCAATCAATTGACAGATATAAGACTTGCCACTTCCAAGTCCTCCAGTAACACCTATTCTCTTCATATTGACCAAATATAAGAAGGAAAAGGCCAATATCTATTAAAAAAATCCTTATACACTAAATAAAATTCTTACATTTGGAAATCTTACTTTATGATACAGTATGAAAACACTACAACCCTACTACTTATTATTAGTTGCTCTTTTCTTTGGAACAACTACATTTGCACAACTTTTTCCAGACCCTTCAACTTTGTCAACTGGACAAGGAACTGTTGGAGCGAACGATCCTTTATGGACCTGTTCACAATGGTACACTTCACAGCCTGCAGATCCAAGTAGTGCAGTTTATACGCCTGCTTTAATTAATAATAACTGTGCTCCAGGTTCATGGGTAGATCCCTCAACTCTTCCTACTCCAATGAATAACGGAAACTGGATTACAGGACAAGATGCTAACTGTGCCACTAACACTGCTTCTGGATATCGTTTCTTTCGTTTAGAACTGAATCTTCCTGCGGACTGTAATGGTTTTAGTGTTACTCAACCTGGAAACTACACTTTAACTTTCAATGGTTATGTAGACAATCTTATTACAGATGTATTTTTAAATGGAAGTCCTCTTGGAATTTCTGGAGGAGGCTATTCAATAGGGTCTCAATTGAATATAACCATTGTTGGACCTTGGGTAGTAGGTATTAATTATATTGATGTCTTGATTTATAACGAACCCTCTGGAGGTTCAGGTGGAAACCCATATGGACTACTTCTTGTTTCAGATGCAAATTCTTTAAATGCAAATGATACGGATAACGATGGTATTTCTGATTTGTTTGATCAATGTACATGTGAAGCTGGTAATAATCCAGTTGGATGTTTTGATGCTGATTTCACTTGTGATGTAGACTTGATAAGAAGTACTTTTGTAAATGCCGGATGTAAAGAGTTGATAGGATGTTGGGATGATTGTTCCATGTATTTTTTGAACCCTCAATTTTTGTCTGGAAGTGCAGCCCAATCATTTGCTCAGACCTATGGTTCTAACCTTATTTCTATTCAATCGGCGGCTGAGAATGCCTGTATCTTAACTGATTTGAATCGTTTAGGATATACTAGTGGTGAAGTTATTTGGATTGGTTTTAATGATGAAGCCGTTGAAGGTTCTTTTGTCTGGTACGATCAATCTCCAATAGTTTACACAAATTGGGCGCCTGGAGAACCAAATAATTCTGGTAATGAAGACTGTACACAAATTTATCCTGGAGGTTCTAATCCGGGAACGTGGAATGACCTTAAATGTGGCGGTTATAATTCAATGTCTGTCATTGAAGTGAATCTTTGTCCGATTACGAATGTGACACCATCTATAACAATGTGCCAAGAAGAGGATACAACGATTAAGGTGCTTTCTACCATATTAGGTTCGTTTCCTTATACTTACGCATGGGATAACAGCTCCACACAATTAACTCAGACGGTTGCACCTATGCAAACAACCAACTACTATGTTACGACAACAGATCGTTATAACTGTCAAACAAAAGATACAGTGGTAATTACGGTCAATAATAAACCAACTGCTGATTTTTCAAGCGACGCAGCATGCCAAGCAAATATGGTGGTGAATTTCACCAATGAGAGCACGATTCCAGGAAATGAAACACTTACTTCTAATTGGAATTTTGGAAGTGGTCAAACAAGTACCATGAATGACCCTCAAAATACGTTCTCTAGCTTCGGAGATAAGTCAGTGGCCTTAGTGGTTACTTCTCCTGGTGGATGTAAAGATACCGTAATAAAAAACGTATCTCTCTTAGCAAAACCTGTAGCAAACTTCACTTATAACGCTAACTGTAATGTGAATCCAGAAATTACTTTTCAAAATACGAGTACAACTCCAGATAACAGTTCATTATCTTCTAATTGGAATTTTGGAAATAGTCAGACAAGTAGCGTAGAAAGTCCAACGGTAACCCTATCTCAACCAACAGGAAATACAGTCACTTTAATTGTGACAACACCAGATAATTGTAAAGATACGATTACAAAAACAGTCGATGCGAATGTATTACCTGTTGCAAATTTTGATTACGTTCCTGCTTGTGTTGATCAAGTAATCAGTTTTAACAACACAACTACTATCGGTAATGGAAATGCATTAAGCTACCAATGGGCTTTTGGAAATGGTCAGAATTCGACACAAACCAATCCGACAACAACTTATGGTACAGGAGGCAATCATTCTGTCTCTCTTATTGCTACAAGTGCAACTGGATGTGCAGATACACTAGTGAAAGATGTGACAGTTTACGCTTATCCAGACGCACCAGTAATTACCTCTAATTCTCCTTTGGAGTGTCCTGGCGATGACTTTACTTTTAGTGGTAATGCTATTAGTGGTGCAAGTTATTTCTGGTCAGGTCCTCAGAACTATTCAAGTACAAATAGAACAAATACATTAATTGCTAATAATGAAAATCAGGGAGACTATTCCCTTTATGTCGAAGTAAATGGATGTCCGAGTGAAGCTTCAGTTATTAGTATGACTATTGCTGGTAAGTTAGTACCATTAGTAGCTGATTTTCCAAATGTTATAACCCCAAATGGAGATGGTAAGAATGATTACTTAGATATGAATGCCTATTTCAGTTCTTGTCTACCATTTAAGATTGAAATCTACAATCGTTGGGGAAATAGAGTTTGGGTACAAGAATCTGCTGGTGGTGTCTTCCAAGGAAAAGACCAAAAATCAGGAGTTGACTTAGCAGATGGCGTTTACTTTTACAAGTTAACCTACGGAAGCGAATTGAGACAAGGATATATTACGATAATAAGATAGGATTAAAGCGGTCTTCTTCGGTTAATTGTTGTTTTAATTCTCGATACTGAAATTGCTTAAATTTCTTCTGGAATGTGGTGTTCGATAATGTCATAACCAATGCCACGACGAAAGCTGTGACCTCTGAATTGTTTTCACAAGTAACCTTCGGTAGCAAATTAAGAACGGATATATTACGGATAAAAAGATAAGATTAGATCTTTCCTTCTTTACGCAATTGTTCTCTTACTTTTGTTGCTGAAATATTGGAGATTTCTTCTGGAACTTGGTGTTCGATAATGTCATAACCAACACCACGACCAAAGTTGATGCTGCTAATGTCTGGAATAATCATGGCTTTAATACGCTCTTCTTTTATCAAAGAAGCATAATATTGGTTGATATTCTCTAAAACTTGCTCAGGTGTAAATGGATTTTTGTCATCAGGCTTCACATCACGAATACAGATAAGGACATTCTGGCCTTCGTCTAATACACGTTGAATGATGAATTTGTGACCGTCATGAAGTGGTTGCCATCTGCCACAAAACATAGCATATTTTTTATCAGTGGTGGATGTTACTTTATCTGCCTTTACAATATAGTTTTTCATGACTTCAACTGTTTAATTAAATATTCAAACGTTTCTTTTTCTGATTTGTTAGTGGTGTCTAATTCGATAAAATGGTCTGTTGGAGGTTCGTAATATTCCACGTGAAAGTGCTCTCTACCTCTAATTTCATCCGTTTTTAAATAAAGCTCTAATGTTTTGTGCTTCAACTTAGTGTCTTCTCTTAAGTCTCTAAATGGAGAGACAAGGCTAACAATAGGAAGAATGTCATTTCCAATTAGGAAATCGACCATTTTTTGAACAAAGTCAATATTTCTACGCCTTCCTGTGATAGAGTAATCTTTATTTTCAAACAAAAGTCGTATGTCATCACCATCTAAAATAATGGCCTTTCTTTTTCCATTTGAAATGACATGATCATGAATTAATTTTCCAATGGATGTTTTACCAGCACCCGGTTGACCTGTTAGCCAAATAACCTCAAATTCTTCAAACATAAAATTTTTATTCTTCTCAAATATAACATTTATAGATTATTTGCGGTCTATAAAGCCAATTAAAGTTGAAGAAAAGCTGCTATTTGAACGATTATTTTCCGTCTACTGCCGCAAATGTAATTTTCCACATACCGCGCAAGTCACCCAATTGGTAATTTGTCGCTTTATCGTTGGGATATTTCTCGTTTATTTTTTGTGCAGTCGCTCCATCAATATCTTGTTCTGGCGCCCCATGACATTTCAAACACGTCGGCATTCCAATAGCAATAGGCTTATAATACACTAAAGTTTGATCTTCTTCTTGTACAAAGTGAATAGGCTCAACTGGTTGTGGAGAAAAGGTTTCCTTGAACTTTCCCCATGCTGAACGCTCACCATCTGTTTTTAAGCTGTTATTTGGATTTCGATTTTTATCAGTTACACGTTGAATCGTTACGTGATGCGCTTTTGAAATAGAATCTGTTAATGGCATTGCTTGTAAATTACAGAATTCTACTGCATGTACAGGCCCACCTTCTTTCATTGCTTTGGAAACATTTTGCATCAATGTGGCTTGTGCTATTTTGGAAATACTATCTCCAAGCATTAACGTTTGTTCTTTTTCAACATCAGTAAATGTGTGTATCTTTTCTCCTTGATTACAGCTTGATAAAAGTACAACGATTGCAAACAATGAGAGTTGAATAATGTTTTTCATGATGATTGTGTTTATTAATTTTAATAGATAGTACAAACATCCTCATTTTTTTGGTGTTTTAAGGTGACTAAGGTCACATAAGGATATTTAATCAATGATAAATCATAAAAAAATCCTCTTCAGAACTTCCGAAGAGGATTTATATCTTTCTGTAAAATGTTATTGTTTAATAATCTTCACATGTGAACCAGATACATCCTCTCTCAAAATGTATATTCCAGCATTCAAATCAGCAATAGAAATTTCTTTATATTGATTTACTTCAATTGATTTCAATGCTTTTCCTGTTAAATCATAAAGCGTAAACTGACTGTCTTTCTGTATCGTGATGGTTAATTTATCACTTGCGGGATTTGGGAATGCTTTGAAAGAAGCGATTTCTTGGGATTTAACATTAAGAAACTCATTACTTATACGGTAAAGCTCTACGCCTATATCATCGTAATCTGCCATAAAGTATAAGTAGCCTTTATATTCATATAATGCAGTAGTTTCATCACATGGATTATTATTAGTAGAACCTGGGCTAATTTCATAAGTTCCTGCTTCTGTTCCATCAGATTCTTGTAATACGACTTTACTATTATATGTAGTTGTAAAATAAAGTCGATTTGCAAATACTGTAAAAATATAAGGAAAGTCTATATTTATTTTCTCTATTGTACCTCCTGGAGTCCCATCTGTTATCCATACTTTAGGATCAAAATAACTAAACTTCGCGCTAAAATAAAGTTTACCATTATACTCTGTAAACGAGTGTGGGTCTGAATCAACTCCGCCAGGATTAATGTCTTTTAGCATTATTGTACCAGCCTCAGTTCCGTCTGTTATCCATAGTTCTTTTCCATCAGTTCCATTGGTGGCATTAAAATATAACTTTCCATCAAACACTGTTAAAAAAGAAGGATTTGAATCTCCACTAGGATTAATGTCTTTTAGCTTTATTGTACCGTTCTCAGTTCCGTCAGTCAGCCATAGTTCTCTTCCGTCAATGCCATTGGTCGCACTAAAATATAGTTTTCCATCGTATTTGGTGAAATCTCTTGGGGCTGAGCCTCCAGTTGGATTAATATCTTTTAGCATTATTGTACCATCCACTGTTCCATCAGTCACCCAGAGCTCTGAACCATCGCTTCCATTTTTAGCAGTAAAATACAATTTGTCGTTATATTCTATATATCTTCCTAGGTCGCTGTTGCCAGCTCCAGGATTAATGTCTTTTAGCATTATTGTACCTAGTTCTGTTCCGTCAGTCACCCAAAGCTCTGTACCATCAGTTCCATTAGTAGCACTAAAATACAATTTACCCTTATATTCTTTAAGATCAAAAGGATTTGAATCTCCAGAAGGATGAATGTCCTTTATCATTTTAGTTCCGAGTGAACTTCCGTTAGTTACCCACAATTCAACTCCACTATCCCCGTCATTTGCAACAAAATAAAGCTTGTCGCCAACTTGTGTAAAGTCTCTTGGGTTTGAGTTTCCACTTCCTGGGTTGATGTCTTTTATTATTTGTGTTCCGGAACTGGTTCCGTCTGAGATCCATAATTCATTACCGAAATCTGGATCCTCAGCACTAAAATACATCCAATCCTTATATTCAAAGAATCCATAAGGGTAAGAGCCACTTATAGGGTTAATGTCTTTTACGAGTTCCACAGTTGTTTGTGAAAATGCACCAGTAGCAAATAAGCTAATTACTGCGAGTGTAAGTAAATGTTTTTTCATGTTTTTTTATTTTAAAGTTATACTATATAAGTTACGAAATATTCGTGTTATCTTCTTGATTTAATTAAAGTTTAATAATCTTTGTTTGTGACCCAGAGCTGTTTTCTTTCAATAAATAAATCCCAGGTGCTAAATCAGCAATAGAAATTTCTTTCTGTTGATCTACTTCAAATGTTTTCAAAACTTTTCCTGACAAATCTAAGAGCGTAAACTGCGTGTTTTTCTCTGTGGTGATGGTTAATTTGTCATTTGTAGGATTAGGATAAGCTTTAAAAGAAACCATTTCTGTTGCTTGAAGACCTAGCGATTCGCTTGTCAAACGGTATAATTCTACTCCAATATTGTTGTAATCTGCTGAAAAATATAAAGAACCTTGGAATTCAAAGAGCTCGTAGGTTTGATTGCATGGATTTGTAAAAGGAGAGATCGTTGGTGCAATAATATAAGTCCCTTGTTCTGTTCCGTCTGATTCATACAGTTCACGGTTACCTGAAGTAGCTTTTGCTGTAAAATAGAGATGGTTATTGTATACAGTTAACATAATTGGCATACCGTCATCTCCTCCAGGATTGATATCTTTTACTAAAGCCGTACCTGGTTCAGTTCCGTCCGTTACCCATAATTCGTATCCATGCGTTCCATCATCAACTATAAAATACATTTTTTGGTTATACTCAATAAAATTACTTTCCCCAAAATCGGAACTATTTGACCCAATAGTGATGTCTTTAACCATGCTCGTTCCTCCTTCTGTTCCGTCTGATACCCATAATTCTCCACCATGGGTTTCGTCGTAGGCTAAAAAATACAGTTTCTCATTTGCCACAACTAGTTGAGAAGGTCTAGAATCATCACCGCCGGAATTAATGTCTTTCACTATTTTTGTTCCTAATTCCGTTCCGTCAGTCACCCATAATTCCTTCCCATTGGTTCCATCGTCTGCTGAAAAATATAATTTTCCATTATAGCTAATAAGCCACTCAGGACTCGAATCATCTCCTCCAGGATTAATGTCTTTCAACATTTTGGTGTTTTCAAGAGTTCCATCACTCACCCACAGCTCTTTTCCATCGCTTCCATTGTCCGCTTCAAAATACAATAGATTTCCATTTGCAATTGCACCGTAAAACCACGGCTCAAAACCAGCTCCTCCAGGATGAATATCCTTCACCATCTTTGTCCCTAGCTCTGTTCCATCAGTTACCCAAAGTTCTGTTCCATGGGTTCCATCATCAGCAAAAAACAAAAGTTTTTGATTAACTATGACAAACCTGGATGGCCCAGAATCGCCTGTTGGGTTAATATCTTTCAACATTTTAGTATTCGCTTGAGTTCCGTCTGAAATCCACAATTCTCTTCCGTTTGGTCCATCATCTGCAGAGAAAAACAAGCTATTTTGGAACTCAATGAAATGATTAGGATATGATTCTAATGCACCGTCTTGAATATCTTTTAATAAAATCGTACCATCATCGGTTCCGTCTGATATCCATACTTCTTTACCGAGCGTGGCATGGCGAGCACCGAAAACAAATTTATCTCCAAAATTTGTAAAGCTTTCAGGGTAAGAGCCAGCTGTAGGATGAATATCTTTAAAAAGTTCCACAACCGTTTGTGAAAAAGCACCAGTAGCAAATAAGCTAAAAGCTCCCAGGATAAGTAAGGTTTTTTTCATGTTTTTATTTTTAAGGTTATACTATATAAGATACGAAATATTCGTGTTTTTTCTTGGTTTTATTAGAGTTTAATAATCTTTACATGTGAACCAGAAACATTCTCTCTCAAGATGTAAATCCCTGCATTCAAATCAGCAGTAGAAATTTCTTTCTGTTGATCTACTTCAAAAGATTTCAAAACTTTTCCTGACAAATCTAAGAGCGTAAACTGTGTGTTTTTTTCTGTGGTGATGGTTAATTTGTCATTTGTAGGATTAGGATTAGCTTTAAAAGAAACCAATTCTGTTGCTTGAAGACCCAATGGTTCACTTGTCAAACGGTATAATTCATAACCAATGTTGTTATAGTTAGCTACGAAATATAAAGATCCATTAAATTCATAGAACTCTTCGGTTTCATCACATGGATTTGTAAAAGGGGAAATAGTTGGTGCAATAACAAAAGTTCCTGCTTCTGTTCCATCTGATTCATACAATTCATGATTTCCGTATGTACTCTCTGCTGTGAAGTAGAGTTTGTTGTTATACGTCGTTAAAACAAGTGGATCAACGTCTTTCACTATTTTTGTTCCTGAAGGGGTTCCATCAGTCACCCATAATTCATACCCATTGGCAGTGCTAGAAGCAGAAAAATACAGTTTGTCACCATATACAACAAATTGATTTGGATAAGAACCATCTGCTCCAGGATCGATGTCTTTTAACATTGTAGTCCCATTCTCGGTTCCATCAGTCACCCAAAGTTCTTTTCCGTCAGATCCATTTGTAGCAGCAAAATATAACTTGTTATTATAAACAATAAAATTTTTCGGTTCAGAACTCCCAGAAGATGAGATGTCTTTCACCATTAATGTTCCTGCTTCTGTTCCATCAGTCATCCAAAGTTCTTCTCCATGGATGCCGTCATCAGCTCTAAAATATAACTTTCCATTGAATTCGGTAAAAGCCTTGCCAAAGTATGGATAGTAGATTTCAATATCTTTCAGTTTTTTAGTTCCTGCCTCAGTACCGTCAGTTACCCAAGGAGATTCTATGCCATTTTCATCTTCAGCTATAAACACTAATAAATTATTGCATTCAGTAAACCCCTGTGGTGAAGAGTCATCACTTCCTAGGTTAATGTCTTTCACCATCTCTATAGTTGTGCCATCAGTCATCCATAATTCTTCTCCACTGTTTCCATCAGTAGCTGAGAAGAATAATTTGTTGTCATATTTAGTAATAAACATTATATGAGAGCTTCCTGAAGTGTTGATATCTGCCATCTTTAATGTACCTGCTTCAGTACCATTGGTGAGCCATAATTGTGAGCCATTTCCATCGTCAGCATTAAAGTAAAGCTTTCCCTTATATTCTGTCATATAATAAGGATATGAACTTCCTGTCGTATTAATGTCTTTTAATAATGTTGTTCCTGAGGTTGTTCCGTCAGATATCCATAGTTCAGATTCATGGATACCATCATCAGCAACGAAATAAAGAGAATTATTATATTTATAAAATCCAAACGGCCAAGAATTACCGTTAGGGTTAATATCTTTAAACAATTCCACCGTCGTTTGTGAAAATGCGTTGAAAGCAAATAAGCTAAAAGCTCCGAGGATAAATAAGGTTTTTTTCATGTTATTTTAATTTAATTATACTTCTATTAAGATACGAATAATTTGTGTTAAATCCTTTATTTTAATGGTTTTCACCTTGTAGGGTAGGAAATTTTTTCGACCCTACAAGGTGAAAATGTTATTGTTTAATAATTTTCACATGTGAACCATAAACATTCTCTTTCAAGATATACATCCCTGCATTCAAATCAGCGATCGAAATTTCTTTTTGCTGATCTACTTCAAATGTTTTTAAAATTTTTCCGGTCATGTCAAGCAATGAAAAAGATGCGTTGTTTTCAGTTGTGATTGTCAAAACTTCATTTGCAGGATTTGGGAATGCTTTGAAAGAAGCGATTTCTTGGGTTTTAACACCAACCGTTCCTCTTCCAAGGCGGTAAAGTTCAGCTCCGATATTGGTATATTGAGCAGAGAAGTACAAGGAGTCTCTGTATTCAAAGATACCAAACAGTCTATTACATGGGTCTGGATAAGGCGCAACGGCTGGTTCGACGACATACGTGCCTGCTGCAGTGCCATCTGATTCATACAATTGGTTGTTACCATTCGTGGCTTCGGCTCTAAAATAAAGTCTGTTTTTGTATGAAATCAAATAATAAGGATCACTATCGTTTTCACCGATATAGATATCTTTTACCATGTTCGTATTTGCGGAAGTTCCGTCAGTTACCCAAAGTTCATTTCCATGAGTGTTATCGTAAGCTGTAAAAAATAACTTCCCATCGTGTCTTACGAAATTTCTAGGGGATGAATCGCCTGCTTGGTTGATGTCTTTCACTAGTGTTGTATTTGCTGAAGTTCCATCTGTAACCCATAGTTCCACACCATTAACCCCATCATCAGCAACAAAATATAATTTACCATTAAATTCCGTAAAAGAATTAGGGGAAGAATTTGTAAGTGTGTTGATAATCTTTAGAAGTTGTGTGTTTGTGGAAGATCCGTCTGATACCCATAGTTGAAAGCCATCAATCGCATCGTTCGCCTGAAAATAGAACTTTCCGTTATAAACAGTTAGGTCTGAAGGTCCTGTAGCCATTGGGTTGAAATTAATGTCCTTCATCATATTTGTATTTGCCAAAGTACCATCTGTTACCCAAATTTCTTCACCATTCACATTATTGTTAGCGACCCAATATAATTTTCCTTGGTAGTCAATTAAGTTAGATGGATCTGAGTCACCTGCTAAATTGATGTCCATTACCATCTTCGTGTTTGCCAAAGTACCATCTGTTACCCATAGCTCTTCGCCATTTACACCATTATCTGCAGTGAAAAATAGCTTCCCGCCAGAAATCGTAAAGTTTTTTGGATTTGAGTTCCCAGAGGGGTTAATGTCTTTTAGCGTGCCCGTATTGGCGGGAGTACCATCTGTTATCCAGACTTCTCTTCCATTCGTTGGATCATAAGCAACAAATATCAACTTATCTGCAAATTCAATGTAATCAGATGGAAATGAAGAGCTTAAAGAAGGATTTATATCTATAAAGAGCTGCGTACCTGCTGATGTGCCATCTGATACCCATACTTCTTCGCCGTGGGTATCGTCAATAGCACTGAAATACATCTTTCCTTTGTATTCCACAAATTGCCATGGCTCTGAACTGCCAGTAGGATTAATGTCTTTGAAAAGTTCCACAGTAGTTTGTGAAAACGAATTGATAGCAAATAAGCTAAAAGCTCCGAGGATAAGTAAGGTTTTTTTCATGTGCTTTATTGTCAATAAAAAATTATATAAAGCAAAGATACGAGTTAGGTAGAGAGCCTGAAATGATATTTGTCATGTCCACTTTTTTGATTTACAGCTATTTGTATTCGTTGGATAGCTTTTAAGTATTTATGGCAATCGTTTTATCCTTTACTCATTTTTAAAAGAATTAGAAATAGTATCTCTCAAAAGATGATTTTTTTCACTGAAAGATAAGTCAGGTATATTGACGAATATTCAATTTTAAAATAGACTTTTATAAGCTGTTTGCTTTTACGTTCGTCAGAAAAATAAAACAGGGAGATTTGTACATATACAACCTCCCGTTTTAATTAATTTTCTTCTTCTTTCTTTTCCGTAATGATTTTAGCATATCTCTTTTTCCAAGCGAAAAGAAATATACCGACAGCGTAAAGCCCCACGTTGAATATTCCCAGAGAAAATATCCCAACAGAGAATATTCCAATTGAAAATACGCCGATGGAAAAATTACCAGCGGCGAAAACACCAATTGCGTAGTCGCCTACAGCAAAATAATTAAAAGAATAGTTGCCCACACTCATTAGGTTACCAGACTGCATGTTGATAATAATTCCTACCACTAGAAGGATAACTGCTGTTATTAAAATCCAATACTTTTTCATTTTTTAAAAGTTTAATGTTTAACAATAATTGATTTAGGAGCAAAATTATATCGACTCTGTGAAACATTAAAACTTTTGGGATAGACGACCGCTTTTTGTGATAAAATGTAGGTTCTAGTGATGAAACGCTAACTATTGGGATGTTTAGTGAAGCGAATTTTTAATCTTTTGGGTGTTATTTCGAGAAACGGGGATTTCTATAGCTGTATTTCTCAGGACTAATTTCAAATCTTGAGAATTACCTTTGACCGATTCAACATGATCCATATTGACGATAAATGCTCTATGACATTTCACTAAAGAAGTGTGCTGAGTATTTTCCATTTCGATGCGTTTAATCGCTCCTCTTAAAAGTGTTTTTGTTAGTTGTCCATCTATGAGATAAGTGGCTTGAATGTAATTACCAACAGATTCGATAAATAACAAATCGGAAAGCGCAAGCTCAATTTTGTCTTTGTTATTATCTGCGATTAAAATAACGACTTCTTCGAGTTTTGAATGAGATGGCTTGGTGATGAGCTTATCGTTAATTTCACTGGCCATTTTAACATTCTGAGATAGTTTTATGTTGTGAGAAATAAGTGTGACTATGACTACTGGAAATGCACCAATAATTAAGGTGAAGAACTGAAAGACTAAAAATCCTTTTATTCCAACAAAGCCCGTAAAAAGCAGCGAACTATAAAAATAATTTCCTGAACCAATAATGAAAAATATCCAAGCCAGCCAGAAGATTTCTTTTAAAATCGTCCAATTGAGGAACCATTTTTTAAAAACACGCTTTAGAACAAATAAATTGAGTGCCAGCAGACCAAATGTTATTCCACCATATCCTAATATAAAGAAATATTTTGAATTTGAAGTGTATTCAGCCATTCCAAAAGGCTGAAAAATAAGCATGAAAACAGTTATAAAAGCGCTGATAAACAAAATCATTTTCCAAGAGGAATCTTCTTTTGGATACGGTTGTTTTAAGTATGTTTTTATCATGTATTTTATTCCTCTACTTTTTTGTATTTCGTTTGCAATGCACTCAAGAAATATCGTAAATATTGATCCATAAATTGGCGATACGAACTGTGGTCAGGGTTACGGAAAAAAGCACTCAACTCATGTTTACCTAACTTCTTATTGATGGAAGCGAACATCTCTAAGATATCATCTGATTTCAAATCCAATGCAATTTTCAGTTTCCGAAGAATCGCATTGTTGCTCAAAGGATCTTCTGGTTCTGGTTGAGGGCCTTCTCTTTTTCCTCGCTTTTGAATAATAAATCCGTTGAGGAATATAGCCAGTTCTCTATCTGTCAACTCGACTAATTCTTCATCGTCATCTTTCTTTAACCAGTCACATACTTCTGTTCTCTCGACATCGTGATCGGCAAGTTTAAAAAGATCTATCATATCTTGATCACTGTAATCAAATGTGTAGCGAATTCGTCTTAAAACGTCATTGTTGTTCATGTGTTGTTTTTAATTTTCCGTTTTAGATTCTGCAGATATAATCGTTGTCTCGTGGCAATGAAAGCTTTCCTAAACATTTCATTTTCAACCATCTCTCGAAACATATTCATCATTTTATCCATATTGAATTGTAGAACAAAACCATTACATCCAGTACAAATATCTGAATAATCATAAGCAATCGAAATGTTTTTGCAATTTAGAATTTAAAATAACTAAACATAAGGATGTTGGTTGTTCTTTTGATCCATCGTAATTTCGAGCCTTTTTCACACTTAACTTGATAGGAGCAAAGCCACTTAATTTTTGTTTAATTAACCCAATATTAGGTTCTTCGCTATGATATATGCTTTTTCTATTTTCCATTGCTTTTGGTTCCTAAAACAATGTCTCCTTGAATTCTGACCCTTCTAGTATCACTTGTAATAGAACCTATATAGGAACCTGAATTAAAATTCTTTTCAACTTTCCTATTTGACTTTACAACGACCACCATCTGATGAAAAAAATGTTGTTTTTTTCATTGCTGAATTCAATAAACACATGCAGTTTAGGTTGTTTGCTCTGGTGTAATAATCTCGTACTCTTTCATCCTTTTCCGACAAATTTGTTCAATTGCTGTTAAATCTTCAATACCCGAAAGATGAAGATTGCCTCGAGTAAAGGCTTTTGTTGTGTCGCTGATACTCTTGATATTTCCTTTTCGCATCTCTAACGAAATATTCTTCTTTTTGAAATTTAACTCGACATTTCCAGTGAATTGATCCCAACCAAAATACTGAATATTGCCGTTTAAGTAATGAATAATACGGCTTTCTGTTCCTACGTAATAGCCTCCTTTTTTCAAAAGTGAAATGATTCCCCAAGTAAGAAATGCTACGCCTGTTAATAAAAGTGCAGATGCGATTAAAATAGGAGCCATTGCAGGGGTGAGATTGTCCATGTTGGCGGTCACATCATCGCCGTTGAATGTGAAATGAACGTCTTCACCTCTCCATAAAGGGCCAATTAAAATATAAGTAATAATGGAAGAAAAGGAAAGCCATATTATTCCTAGAACAATTATCCCAAAGGAATTGGATAAAGGCTGTTTTCTAGTGGCATAGGTAATGAAATCAACTTTTTCAGCCCCAATAATAGCTTGTAATTCTTTGGGTAATTCGGCTCTATTCATATTTCGTTTATTCGATTAGTTAATTTCTATCCTAGTTTTTTGATTGACTCTCATTGATTCGCTTTCGACATTTATTGTCAATCTCTTTTGCGTTTTCAATTCCAGATAGATGTAGGTAGTTACGAATTAAAACATTTTTTAAATCATCGATACTTATAATACTTCCTTTGCGCATCTCTAAAGATATGTTTTTCTTTTTAAAATTTAACTCGACATTTCCAGTGAATTGATCCCAGTTATAATAGCGAGTATGACCGTTTAAATAGCGGATAATCTTATTTTCTGTACCTACGAAATACCCTCCTTTTTTAAATAACAATAGTACTCCTCCAGCAACAATCGCTATACCAACTAATAAAAATAGCATAACGATAAAGCCAGGTGTACCTAGCGATATTAAGCCACTCAAAGTCAAACTTCCTAACTTATCAATAGGTTGAACGTTAGTGCTTTCTATCAATAGAGTACTAACAACAATCAAGGTAATAAAGCTTGAAAAAACTAGCCATATAATCCCAAAAAGAACGATTCTATAAGAAAAAGTTCGTGGAAGCCTCCTCTTTGCAAAAACGATAAAATCTATTTCTTCATCTCCAATACTTTTATGTAGTTCTATTGGTAATTCTGCTCTATTCATCTTTTTTTTATTTAAGTTTATAAAGACACTGCCTTTAATTGAGATTTTTCATCATTACATATTCGTTTTGTTTACTCACGATGATATTGAGTTGTTTTCATTAATTCTCTTTCGACAAATTCGCTCAATTTCTGCTACGTTTTCAACGCCTGATAGATGTAACTCTTCATGAACAAATCTTTCCAGACCATTTTTTTCTCTCTTTATTTCACCTCTATTCATCTCTAAAGAAATGCAATTCTCATTAAAATCTAGTTCGATGTTTCCTGTGAATTGATCCCAACTATAGTAGTCAATGTCACTTTTAAGATAATGGATAATACGACTTTCCGTTCCAACGTAATATCCTCCCTTTTTAAACATAGAAACGATCCCTCCAGTTAGGACTGCGATACCTGCTAGCGAAAATAAGGTTATAATTGAAACAGGAATAATTAACGTACTTAAGTTATCAAAACTTGCTACTACTGATTTATCATTCAGTCTATACTCTAAACCTTTACCGTTAAGTATAGGCTGAACCATTGCGTAGGTCACTATAGCAGTAACGGATAACCATACAAGTCCAAGAATGATTATTTTATATGAATGAGATAGTGGTTTTTTTCTTCTCGCATATGCTATAAAATCCACTTTTTCAGCACTAATAAAGCTTTGTAAATCTCTGGGTAATTCTACTCTACTCATGTTTGTTTTGGGTTAGATTATTTATTTGCTATTACGCTGAGGTTGATTGACTTTCATTGATTCGCTTTCGACATTTTTCATCTACTTCACTCGCATCTTCAACACCGATTAAATCTAATGTATCGTGGACAAATATTTCCGATCCATCCTTTTCTCTTCGCGTTTCGCCTCTGTGCATTTCTAAAACAATCGTTTTCTTTTGAAGATCCAATTCCATATTTCCGGTAAATTCGTTCCAACCCAAATACATCACTTCTCCGTCTATGTAATTGATGATTCTCGTTTCCGTTCCGACATAATATCCTCCTTTTTTGAGAAGATAGCGTAATCCCCAAATAAACAGTAAGATTCCGATTGCAAAAAACACGAGGAGTATTGAACCAGGAACGATTATGGGTTCTAAGTTGTCTAAATTAGCGGTTGTTACGACGCCGTCTGTCTCCATGTGGATATCTTCACCAATGAATAACGGCTTAAAGAATACATAAACTCCAAAAGTGGTAATGATTAACCATGGAAGAGCAAGGCCAAAAACGGCATAGGAAATCGGCCTAGCATTTTTTCGTTTTGCAAAGGTCACAAAATCTACTCTTTCACTTCCAATGATACTTTGTAATTCATTGGGTAACTCTGCTATGTTCATTTGTTTGTTGTGTTTTCGATGGGTGCATTTCTCTCCGCTCGTCTTTTACAAATTTTAGCGACCTCATGTAGGTTCCCGACGAGCAATAAGCTTTTAATATTTTTTATTATTAAGTTGCTATGAATAAAGCTATTTGTATTTGTGTCTATTCTTACGGTGTCTCCTTTTCGCAATTCCAATGAAATACTATTTTTTTCAATATTCACATCTGAGTTTCCTGTCAATTCATCCCAGCTAATAGATTGAATGTTATTATCTAAATAATGAATAATTCTCTGGTTAGTTCCAATAAAATAACCTCCGTTACTTTTAAAAATAGTAGTCATAATCCATTTGATAAATAGAATGAGCAGACCATTGACTATAATTAAAATTGCTAAGAACAGTAGAATTGTTGAAATGCTCATGTCTGGATTCATAGCCATGAGATCTCTAGTAATTAGATTTTTCACAAACCAGAAGGTCGGAATTAGGAGGCCAGCAAATAATAGTGATGCAATAACTCCTAATCCATATAGGGAGGATTTATTATTTTCATCTTTTAGAATAATACCAAATTCAATACTTTCAGTACCAATATATTCTTGTAACTCTTTTGGTAATTTTATTTCTTCCATTTATATCTGTGTTGGGTTGTTTTCTTTAATTCGTTGACGGCATATTTTTCCTACCTCCGCTAAGTTTCCTTCTACTGGAATGATTATATTCCTAGTCGTATAATTTTGATTATCATTTTTCAGGCTGCGGGCATTTAAATAAATATTCTTGCTTTTAATATCTACCATCATATCTGTAAATTGTTTCCAGCTAAAACTTTTAGCTTTACCATTTGTAAAATGAAAAAGAGCATTTTCGGTACCCACATAATAACCTCCACTTTTGAAAAGTTTGAGTAATGCCCAAGTAACAAATGCGCAGCCAATCACTAAAAATACAGATGAAACGGAAAGAGGAATTATCAATGGTTCTAGGTTATTCCAATTCCCTATCTCAATTGAATTCTTTGATGATATTTCCACATTTTCCCCTTTAAATAAAGGGATAATTATTGACAGCACTAATCCAAAAGGGAGCGCAAAAAATATGAATGCAACAATATATAATATATAAAAGCTCTTAAATGGAAATTCGCTTTTGAAAGAAATGATAAAGTCAATCTTTTCATATCCAATTATATGTTTTAATCTTTCTGGCATTTCAACAGAATTCATAGCTCTCAATTTTATAGTGTACGACCTATTTATCTCTCTTAATCTATTGTGCTCAATGTGATAATAGGTTATCTAAGCGTTACAGAATAGAAATATTTTTGTTAAAAATAAATAAAAAAGTAATTGTATTTTAAAGATATTAAATAAAACAGTGTGCTTTGTTGAATAAGTATTGTATCTACTTAATAGTCATAGAAATAACGGTACCTTATTTTAATTAGAGTTTCAAAATTACTTTATTTGGTTTTCATTCATTAACATTTATCTTTCTATTTTTTTTGTAATTTGGTCATCTTATCTTAAAATCAATTTTCATGAAGTTTCTATTAATTCTTATAAGTGCTTTAAGTGTGACTGTATCATTCGCTCAAAAACCGATATTTGCTACTGCTAAGGTGAATGAAGTGACCTTGTATTTAAACGGTGCTGAATTAAATCACACGCTCAACGTCACTTTACAAAAAGGGACTAACGAAATCGTGGTGAAGAATATCGCTAATCAGTTAGATGAAAATTCAATTCGCATTAAATCCAATAAAGCTGTGACTATTATGTCCGCTACTTTCACGAATTTATACTACAATGAGTATGAAATTGATCCGAACTCTGTTGCTTTGAAAAAAGTGCAAGACAGTATTCGATTGACGACGAAAGAAATAGCCGTAGTTCGGAACACCATTGACATGGAGCGACAAACAATTCAGTTGCTAGATAAAAACCAATCGGTTGGAGGAAATAACACAGGAATTTCTGTTATTGAATTAACGAAACTAGTGGATTATTATCGCCAAAAGCGACTTGCTGCTTCTAACAGTATTAATGCATTGCAAGAGAAAGAACAGCTATTAAACAAGACACTGACCCGATTACAAAATCAGTTGACATTTGTCGAAGGAAAAGAAGAAAAAGTGTCTAATGGAAAGGTTGTCATTCAAGTGATGAGTGACGTTGCCCAAACAGCACAATTTGAGTTGTCTTATCTTACTAATTTAGCTTATTGGTTGCCATTTTACGAAATTGAAACAGCGAGTATCGAAAAGCCACTTCATTTAACGACAAAGGGAAATGTGATTCAGACGACCGGAATCGATTGGAAACAGGTAAAGATGTCACTTTCAAGCACACAACCGAATCCAAATAATAGCATTCCTTACTTTTCACAATGGGTGTTGAATTTAACACAGCCATATATGAATCAGCAGATGAGGTCAAATAGACCATCGCCAGCACCAGCAATGAATAAGAGTGTAAGTTCTGGATATAATAATGTGGATATGGATAAAAAAGAAATGGAATCTCGTTCTTCTGCTGAATATGTAAGTGTTTCTGAGCAGAATTTAAGTATCAGTTTTGAAGTGGCTATCCCGTATGATATTTACTCAAATGGTAAACCACATGCCATAGCACTTTCGGAGCAAGATATTCCCGCAACATATAATTATTACGCGGCTCCCAAGCTGAACAAAGATGCGCTCTTAATCGCTTCTATCAATGATTATTCGCAGTATAATTTATTAGCGGGTGAAGCGAATGTTATGTTCGAAGGTGTATATGTTGGTAAAACCTACTTGGATCCTTCTAGTACGAAAGATACGCTGATGATTGCGCTAGGAGTGGATAAAAATGTCGTTATCAAACGAGAGAAAATTACCGAGAAATCAGGAAACAAAGTAATGTCTGGAAATAAAGAATCCGCTTATACTTTTGATATTACGGTCAAGAACAATAAGAAGACAGCGATTAAATTGGTGTTGAAAGATCAGTTTCCACTATCTAAAGACAAAGAAGTTGTTGTGGAGTTGACAAGTACTGATGGTGCGAAAATAAATAATGAAGTGGGTACCTTAACATGGGATTTACAAATCAAACCGCAAGAGACGAAAAAGGTGCGTGTTGGTTATAAAGTGAAATACCCGAAAGACAAGGTTATTTATAATTTGTAGCTATTTTTGGGTTCATTTTATTTTGAAATATCAATTTTTAGTGTGATTTTAAAATAGATGAAAATCTCATATTCAACGACTGATTAGGATATCGTAACCTGTTCCGATGTAGAATCGGAATTGATTTTTTCGTCGGGACACAAACGACGACCACGAAGTAGCACCGAAGGTAAATTGCTGTCACAAAAATAACTGTCTGAGCGCTAGCGAGTTTTATTTTTGTAAGCAATGAGGAAGATTTGGGTGGCGAAAAAGATCACGACGATGAGGTTTTTATCCTCAAAACGTCGGCACTACCGTTTACTCGTTTCCACGTCTTCAAAAGCGGAGCTTTTTCTCTTTTTGACGGACAAAAAGTAAAAGAAAAATAAAGAATTGATATTTCAAGCATCTTTACAAATTGTTACTCAGCACCTAAAATAAATTAATAGTATATTTTTAAAATGGAGTTTCACGCTCCATTTTTTTATGGATATTTGCGCCGTGTTTCCCAACTTGAAATATCATGCTTTAATGCACCTCATTATTTTTATTTGGGGCTTTACTGGTATTCTAGGAAAACTAATCCATTTAGAGTTTTATCAAATTGTCTTCTTTCGTGTATTAATCGCAGGCTTGAGTCTTCTGTTGTTCTTAATGGCGATTGGTAAAAAGGTGCGTATTAAAGATAAAAAATCCATTTTAAAAGTCGTCGTTGTCGGTATTATTGTGGCCGCTCACTGGTTAACATTTTTCAAAGCCATTCAAGTATCTACTGTATCGCTTGGTGTTTTGTGCCTTTCAACGACAACCTTACATGTTAGTTGGTTAGAACCGATTGTCATGAAACGTAAATTTTCATGGACGGAATTATTGATGGGATTGTTAGTCATCATCGGAATTGGTTTTGTTTCAGAAAATGTAGACCCAAGTCAGCATGAAGGTATTCTTTGGGGATTATTGTCCGCACTTTTAGCGGCTTTTTTCTCCGTATTTAATCTCCGTTTAAATAAAGATGGTATTTCATCTTCTTCGATTACAGTATACGAAATGCTTACCGGTGCCATTATCGTTTTCATCTGGTTGTTAAGCATTGGAAAAATCAATACCGAATTTTTTGAAATGACGTGGAGTGATTTCTGGTGGTTGTTATTCTTAGGTATCGTTTGTACGTCTGTGGCCTTTATGTTAATGATTGAAGTCGTCAACAAAATTGGCGCATTCTCTGCTACACTAAGTATCAATCTAGAACCCGTTTATACAATGATATTGGCTATTTTCATTCTAAATGAAAATCAAGAATTGAGCAATAGCTTTTATTTGGGAGCGGGATGTATTGTCGTGATTGTCTTTATGAATCCACTTTTGAAATACTATTTCAAACGCAGAAAAAGTCCAAGTTTATAGCAGTCAAACTTTCGTAAGTTGATTTTCCCATTTAGGAAATCGTTTCGCCATTTTTTCTCCACGACATTAAAAGCTTTTAAAACAAACCATTTCAGTCTTAGCTTTTTAATGATGACCGCCCATTTTAATAAAGTAACTTGTGATGCAATCAGTTTTTTGTCTTCGGATTTTGAATAAATGGTAAATAAATTCTCGACTGCTTGTTTCGTTTTATTTAAAAAGATGTCGTTTGTTTCGATATGTCCATTCAGAACAGGATTGTCGATATGATCAACCTTAATGTGATGAAGTATTAATTGGATACCAAACAGCGTGTCTTCATGACCATATTGGGTTAACTGCTCATCAAATGGATGCTTTTCCAAAATAGTTCTTTTGACTAAGAAGTTGTTGGTCATAAACGAACGATTCGGCTGCTTAAGTCTTTCTTCGAGTGGTTTACTTTCTTTATGAATTCCGTATAAATAGTTGAGTTCGATGTTTTTAGTGTCAACAAGTTCGGGATATACTCTTCCACCACAAATACAATTGACCTCATTCGAAAGTGCTGCGAGATAATTGGAAATGAATGATAGCTTCGTATTTTCAGGAATAAGTGAATCACCATCTATAAATAAGAGATAGTCACCTTTTGCATATTCTAAAAATTTATTTCTGATTTTTGAACGACCGTAATTTTCACCTAATTTGATATAGTTACAAAAGTCAGGTAATGTTTTATTTTTTTCTTTGAAAACGCTTAAAGAATAATCGTCTATCACAATGATTTCAACGGCACTCTCTAACTGTTTCAATACCACTTCTTGCCTCAGTGAAGTAACTAAAGAAATTGCGTCAGTATTATATATCGGTATGCAGATGGAAACTCTCATTACTCTGTAAAGATAAAAAATAAACAGATTAGAAACTTAAATAGTATAAATTCATGAATTGTATAGAAATATAGTTGAATTGTCATAGAACTGACAGAACAAAGTAATTATAATTTAACAATTATTCCTTCCTTAAGAGGATAATTAAAGATATTTTTGTAAAAAAATTAATAGTTATGAAAAAAGTTAGAGTTAGTGCAATGATTTTAATGCTATCAGCAGGAATGTTCGCTTTCACTTCATGTGGAGGTGGTGATAAACCAGCAGATGAGCAAACAACAACTGAATCAACAGACGCAGGTTCTGATGAGAACGCAAACGCTGTTACAGTTGAAATCGAAGGTAATGACAAAATGCAATTTGATCTTTCTGAGATTAAAGTAAAAGCAGGTCAAGAAGTTACTTTAGTATTGAAACACGTAGGTTCTATGCCTGTTACTGCAATGGGTCATAACTTTGTGTTGTTGAAGCAAGGAGTTGATGTTGAAGCTTTTTCAAAAGCGGCTATTACTGCAAGAGATAATGATTATATTCCAGAAGGAACAGAAGATGTTATCGCTCATACTAAATTAATCGGTGGTGGAGAAAGTGATACTATTACTTTCACAGCTCCTGAGGCAGGATCATATGATTTCATTTGTTCTTTCCCTGGTCACCACGCGATGATGAAAGGTAAGTTTATTGTAGAGTAATTGCGAGGACAACCTAGGAAATGTATTTAATCTTAAAGGAAGCGCACAATAAAGTCGGTTTAATTATATTATTCTTTCTTTTAGCGATTATACTTTTTATGATAGTTCGATTTCTACTGAAGAAACCGTTTGATAGACAAGCAAGAGTTGTCTCTTTAGTAGGATTAACGATTGTTCATATACAATTTTCCTTAGGCCTTTTAATGTACTTTCTGTCTCCGTTGGGTTTGGATAATTTCTCTGGAGCATCTATGAAGCACCCTATTGCGCGTTTCTACATTGTAGAACATCCGATTGGAATGATTCTGGCCATCGTCTTAATAACGATTGGCAATAGATTCTCAAGACGAAAAAAACTCAGTAGCGATAAGATATACAAAAGAGTAATCCTTTATTATACAATGGCATTTGGTATTATTACTTATCTGACACCCTGGTTTTTGTGGTCATAAATAAGTAAATACATGAAGCTTAAAAAAAAGCGATTTGGATGAAAATTCAAGTCGCTTTTTTTGTGTGATAAAAAAGATGATTTATTCTACGATTTTCTGGAGTAACTCCCAAAACTCTTTCGTTGTCTTTGTACAGCCATTTGTGAACATATCGTGTATTTCCATTTCTCGGCCTTTAGTATATTCCTTCTCTTGCTGAAAAAAAACCAATTCTGTACTGTGATTTCGTAATGCATCAGCAACACTTTCCGCGGTAGAAAGATCCAAGTTAGGGTTTTCTTTATTCTTCTTTTGTAAACCAATTAATATTGCTTTATCTTCTCCATAATTGAAGAAATAGACAGTGTCAGGCGTACGTTTTTCTAAGTATTTTGTATTCTCATAGACGATTTGTAAAACGTAATCAGAGAATAATTCTACTAAATCTAGTGCTTTGTCTGGTTCTTCCTCATTGATGCGTTTCCAATCATCAGTATGAACACCATTGACGATTAAAAATTGTTTGAGCTGATCTTCTAACTCAGCTAACTCTTCATTTGTTAAAATACGGTATTTCATTGGATCAATTCTTGATAATTAGAAATTTTAGAAGGATGAATGAAAAAATAGTCTTGAGCGTAAGTCGCAATCTCTTGCTTGGTCAATGTATCATTTTGGTAGAAATACAGTTCATATCCGATAGAAAAAAGTGTTTCTTTGATAATGGGTTTAGAATCACCACTTATTTCAATTTGAATACACGGTAAGGTACGTGCTAAAAAGTTTTTTATCTCAGGAATGACGACTTTTTCATAACCTTCCACATCTATTTTTAGGTAATCCAAACGTTGAATATCGTTGAATAATACGCTTCCTTGTATCATCTTTGCTGGGAAAAGCATTAATTTCTCATCAGTATGAGGATTCTTTTCATCATAAACGCTTGGTAAACCTGTTCGCAAATAACCATATTGGTCGGGAACCGATAATTGAATTTCTTTTTCTTCTGCTCCTAAAGCAAAGTTGTAACGAGTTAAGTTATCGTGCTTCCCTAAGAAATAAGTAATGTTCTCAAAAAACGGTTTTACGGGTTCAACAGCATATACCTTACCTTCTTTTCCAACGGCTTTTAAAAACTGACGCGTATAGTAGCCTAAATTGGCACCAATATCAAGGACGTGGTCACCTTTGTGAATGATTTTTTGACTAAATAAATGTAACAGATATGCTTCGTTGTTCTTTAGAAAGCCATTATCCATAGCAAATGCTAATGTTCGATACAATAAACGCAGGTAGCTTTTTAGTCCTAGAACCTTGTATAAAGTTGTTTTTAAGAGTTTTTTCATTGAAATGAATTCGTTTTTTCCCTTATTTAAAAATGGAAGCTAAATATAAAAATAAAAACCGACAGAGACTTTTCTGCCGGTTTTTATTCAATTTAAAAAGAAGTGTTACTATAAAGTTCCACGTTTTTCTTGTTCTCTTTCGATAGACTCGAACAATGCTTTGAAGTTTCCTGCTCCAAAACCACGAGCTCCCATTCGTTGGATTACTTCGTAGAATAAAGTAGGTCTGTCTTCTACAGGCTTGGTGAATATTTGTAACAAATATCCTTCGTCGTCCGCATCAATCATAATTCCTAACTTTTGTAATTCTTTGATGTCTTCTTTGAATCGAGACATGTGTTTTTTCAATCGGTTTGGGATATCATCGTAGTATGCTTGTGGTGGTACAGACAAGAATTCAACTCCTCTAGCTTTCATTTCAGCTACTGTCTTAATGATATCGTCCGTTGCAACGGCAATATGTTGAACACCGGCACTTTCGTAGAAATCAAGATATTCTTCAATTTGAGAACGTTTCTTACCTTCTGCTGGCTCGTTGATAGGAAATTTAATTCGTCCATTTCCATTTGACATTACTTTTGACATCAAGGCAGAATATTCAGTGGTAATTTGTTTGTCGTCGAATGAAAGGAAATTAACAAATCCCATCACATCTTCAAACCATTTTACCCAAACATTCATTTGATTCCAACCCACATTACCAACCATGTGATCGACGTATTTTAAACCAACGCTTGTAGGTTGATAGTCAGATTCCCATTTTATGAAATTCGGCAAGAATAGACCTTTGTAGTTTTTACGCTCAACAAAGATAAATACCGTTTCGCCGTAACCGTAAATTCCTGAACGGACAACTTCACCCTGTTCATCACTTTCAACAGTAGGCTCCATGAAAGATACAGCTCCTCTTTTAGTCGTCTCTTCATACGACTTACGCGCATCTTCTACCCAAAGCGCAATCACTTTAACACCGTCACCATGCTTCTTCACATGCTCACCGATGGGTGATTTAGAATTCAAAGCAGTCGTCAATACCAAACGAATTTTATCTTGTTTGATAACGTATGAAGTTCTGTCTTTTAATCCTGTTTCCAATCCAGCATAAGCTTCTGATTGAAACCCGAAAGCTGTTTTATAATAGTGTGCTGCTTGTTTTGCATTTCCGACATAGAATTCGATGTAATCTGTCCCCATTAAAGGCAAGAAGTCTTGTGCGCCTTCGAAGATTTTCTCTAATCCAAACTCAACTGATTTTAATTGATCACTCATAAATTTTAATTTCTTTTTTTATTCGATTTTTATTATTTATTCATTTTAAAATTACTCCAACCACGATTTATAATAATCGTTATTGCAAATCTTCAATGCTTCTTCTGTTACCATTAATGGCTTAAAAGTATCCACCATTACGGCCAATTCTTTCGTTTCTTTTTTACCGATACTACGCTCAGCAGCTCCTGGTTGTGGACCATGTGTAAATCCAGCAGGATGCAATGTGATGTTTCCTGGTTTAATATCATTTCGAGACATAAAATCACCATCGACATAATACAACAACTCATCTGAATCTATATTCGAGTGGTTGTAAGGAGCTGGAATTGCTAAAGGATGATAATCGTACAAGCGCGGTACAAATGAACAAATTACCATGGCATCTGATTCAAACGTTTGATGAATTGGTGGTGGCATATGAATTCTTCCGGTGATAGGCTCGAAATCATGAATAGAGAACGCATAAGGGAAGTTATAACCATCGTAACCAACTACACCAAATGGGTGAGCAGCAAAAGTGATGTCTATAATTTCGTCGTTCTTTTTCGTTTTCATTAAGAAATCACCTTTTTCGTCGTGGGATTCTAATTCCGCTGGACGGCGAAAATCTCTTTCGCAGAAAGGTGAATGCTCCAATAATTGACCAAAGTTGTTGCGGTAACGTTTCGGCGTAAAAACAGGGCTTTTAGACTCAACAATAAACAAGCGATTATCTTCCGTATCAAACTCAATTTGATAAATAGTTCCTCTTGGAACCACCAAATAATCACCGTATTTAAAATCTAGATTACCTAAGAAAGTTCTCAGCTTTCCAGAACCTTCGTGTATGAAGATTACTTCATCCGCATCGGTATTCTTGTAGAAGTAATCCATTGTTTTATTCGTTGGTGCTGCTAATACGACATATGTATCGCTATTGGCAAAAACAATTTTTCGAGATTCTAAGTAATCTTTTACTTTAGGAACTTGAAATCCATCCAGATGATATGGTTTTACGTTATTATTGTCGACAATGACAGGTGCTACAGAATAGCGTTCCCCATAAGACTTCACCATTGTCGGACGATGAATGTGATACATATTGGTGTACATTCCAGCAAAACCAGCTGTACAGAATAGTTCTTCATAGTACAAATCACCGTTTTCTTTTCTAAACTGTGAGTGGCGTTTAGGTGGAATTTTTCCTAATTTGTGATAAAAAGGCATAATAAATAGTATTTAAATTGATTCTTTTATTTTTATAACTGCTTGTTGAGTAGGGTGATGTCAGTAAATCACTCTGGATTTCGTTTAATAAGGAAATTGATAAAGTCTAATAAACCTAACCACATAGCACTAAATATTGATAGTAACAAATGTAAAATTATTTGGGTTTAAAAACAAGTAATACCGAAAAGAAGTTATTATGCAATGTAAAAAAGATTGATTCAAAAATTTAATCAAGATGATTGAAAAAAAAAGGTACTTAAAATCACGTATGAATAAAAAAAGCTATTTTTGATATTTGTATTTAAAGGTCAAAATAGGTCATGGAAAAGATTTTAGTAATTGGTGCAGGTGGGCAAATTGGGACAGAGTTAGTGAATGCTTTAAGAGAAAAGCACGGAAATGACAATGTTGTGGCGGCGGACTTAGGAGAAGAATGTCCTGCTGGTTTAGTTGGTGGACCTTATGTGAAAATGGATATTTTGAATCGAGAGGCTGTTCGCGAATACATTATGAACTCTTCTTTTTCTCAAGTTTATATACTAGCAGCCTTGTTGTCTGCTGTTGCTGAAAAGAAACCTGACTTCGCATGGAAACTAAATATGGAGGGTTTGCTGACCATTTTGGATTTAGCCAAAGAAGGACATATTAAACAGATTTTCTGGCCAAGTTCTATCGCTGTTTTTGGACCGAATACACCTAGAGACAATACACCTCAATATACAGTAATGGATCCATCGACGGTCTATGGTATTTCAAAGCAAGCTGGAGAGCGATGGTGTGAATATTATTTCAACAAGTTTGGTGTAGACGTTCGAAGTATTCGTTATCCAGGATTGATATCGCATACAAGTCTACCTGGTGGAGGAACGACCGATTACGCAGTAGATATTTTTTACCATGCTAAACAGTATGGAGAATACACTTCTTTCCTGTCGGAAGATACCGCTTTACCCATGATGTATATGGAAGATGCGATACGAGCAACATTGCAATTAATGGAGGCGCCAAAGGAATCAATCAAAATTCGATCTAGCTATAATTTAGGAGGTATTAGTTTCACACCTAAGCAATTGGCAGCTGCAATTGATCGAAAAATACCATTTTCCATTCATTATAAAGTTGATTTTAGACAAGAAATAGCAGATTCATGGCCTAACTCAATTGACGATTCACATGCTCAAAAAGATTGGAAATGGAGAATAAGTTATGATTTAGATAAGATGGTAGAAGTCATGCTTAAACACGTAAATCCCTCTAAACTATTTGGAGAATCTTCAATAGAATTAAATTAATATACATTTAGACTCTCCAAATATTAGTTTACAAATTCCAATAGAAAAAGATTATCTACCTTGTAGGTCGATTTGAATTATTACTACATGATAGACTTAATTGTAAAACTTGCTTTTTCATTTTTTATAACTGGTACATTTTTTATTCCTGTAAATGATAAAGATGCGACAAGTGTAAATACGAATCATTTTGATAAAGAAGGAAATAAAACCGGCAGATGGATTTATTTTGGTAAAGATATTCCTTCCGCTCATTATCCGAATGATAATCGTGTTATGGAAGGGCAATACAAGAAAGGTAAACGAGACGGAACTTGGATAAAATACCACATGGATGGAAAGACGCCTTTATTCATTGGAAACTATCAAAATAATAAACCCCACGGATTCTTTAAGAAATTCAATAATGGAGGACTTTTAATTGAGTCTGGAAATTTTCTGTATGGTAAATATGATGGTATTATCTCTAAGTTTTATGATAGTGGACTATTGATGTATACGGGTGAATTTTATCAGGGAATTGAAAATGGAGAAATTAGTCATTACGATAAATATGGTAATGTAGAACTAGCTTACTCATCCTATAACGGAGTTGTCTCTAAAGAATTTAGAAAAAATGAAGTCGGTAATAATGAGCAATTAAAATCGGCAAACACACCGGTTAAAGCGCAAGAAGCCTTAACTAATAATGGAAATAATTTGGCGCCAATTGTTATAAATCCAAAAGTAAAGAATGGGAAATTTAACCCTAATGGATACAATAAGGTTTATAACGAAAAAGACGACATTCTTCAAGATGGCGTTTTCAAAAACGGTCGTTTGTATGATGGAAAGTTATATCAATACGACAGTGATGGTATTCTCTTCAAAGTGAAAATATACAAAGATGGCGTGTACGTTTCTGAAGGTCAGATATAATTAATTGAAAAAGAAAACGCCACTAGGTTGTTAGTGAAGTTCTTTAATGGTAATTATGACTGTCGTTATCATAAATAACGTTCTATCAAAATCTGTTCATGGTGTCTAATGTGTCCCACTAAAAAGTAGAATAAAGCTCTTGCGCTAATAGGTTTATTAGAAGCCGTTCCTATTCTCCTTAAATCCTCCTCTCTCAATGATTTGTATAATGCAATTCCACTTTTTCGAACGTGTATGAATTCGTTTATTAAGTCATCCATTTCCCTAGAATTAAAATCTGTTGCTATTACATACGCATCTTCATCGAAACCAGGAATGGGAGCCTTTTCGTCACGTGCGATTCGGAAGGCACAATCCATTTTTACTCTTTCTGTGTCAGTATTGTGGCCGATAACTTCTTTAACCGTCCATTTTTTAGGAGCATATCGATATAGTTCCTTTTCTTCAGGAATGCTTCGTACAAATTCCACATAAGAAATTAATTGCTCTTCCAATTCTGTTAAAACATCGTCTTCTACTAAATCAATGTAGTGTTTGAAAGAGATCGGATATTCATCCGCTGGGATAACTATTTTCATAGATTGTTATTTAGCTTTTCATTTTCTCAAAAATAACCACTTTAATTTGACAAATCAAGTGTTTTGAGCAAAAAAAAAGCCGTTTAAAAAACGGCTCAATAACTATAAAAACGGATTACTTTAGTTGATTTGGATCGTTATCAGCTTTTTTAATAAGCTTACTTTGCCAAATCATCCAATAAATGAATGCGGCAAAACCAAAGAAAAGTAAAAAGAAATTAAAATAGCGTACTATATGATCATAGAATATCGCTAGAAAATTCTCTGTTCCATTACCCAATGCCCAAAATATATCGTATGAACTCATAACTTTTTAAATTATCTTATATGTTACAAACATAAAAAAATATAATTAATTCACCTGAAAAAAATGGAAATAAAATTAAAACTTTTAGAAATTTAAAGTGATTATGAATAATACAGTATGTAATACATTGATTTTCATTGGCTGGCTGTAATTCTTCTATTGCTAAGATATTTATAGCTACTTGAAATCTGATCCAACTGAAAGTGAAGAAGTAGAGTGATGTGTCGAAATAATTTTACGTTATCTATTTTTTAAGCTGTTTGTAGTTTTTTATTATTCTTAATTTTGTATTCTTTAAAATTAGTTAGATGAAATTAAAATCTTGGATCATTTTTCCATTAATTAGTATTCTTTTATTTGGAATTGCTTATTGGGTTTATCCCTATTTTGAGAAGTTAGTTGATGTACTGCTAAATCATATTCCCGTTACGGTGACTGATATGAAAACCCCTTTTCGTTTACGTCTTTTATTTGCAATAACATTTGCTTTTATTCCATTATTGGTTGCTCTTACTAGTTTTCTTTTTCAAACAAAAGGAAAGCACACGCAATACATGTATTTATCGATGATTATTTCCATGATGATTTTTGGAGGTATTCGTATCTTTAATATACGTCAGTTTTATGCTGAAAGTCAATCTCAAATAGGAGAGCATATAAAATTGCAGTATCCTATGGAAAATCTTCAAATCATTAGCTTTATGTTTGTTGGATCCATGATTGGTTGTATTGTTGGTGCTATTTTTCTTAAACGTATCATGAAAAAAATAAAGTAAAATAAAATGCAAACGATTCTGACTAAGGAAGATTCATCGACGGCATATCCAATACTTTTCGCCATTTGTATGGCGCACTTTTTTAATGATTTATTGCAAATTGTGTTGCAGACTAGTTTCCCACAATTCAAAGAAGATTACTCCTTGAGTTATACTCAAATTGGAATGATCACGCTGACCTTTCAAATGACATCTTCTATTTTGCAACCTTTTGTTGGAAATTATACCGATAAGCATCCGATGCCATATTCTTTTGTGATCGGCATGACCTTTTCTTTAGTCGGTATTGTTTCGCTTTCATTTGCTGGAGATTACCTGTCGATATTGATGTCAGCTGCCTTAATTGGTGTAGGTTCTTCTGTATTTCATCCAGAAGCATCTAAATTAGCTTTTTATGCCTCTGGAGGAAGGAGAGGTTTAGCGCAGTCTATTTTTCAAATTGGAGGAAATGGAGGTACAGCTGTCGGTCCTTTATTGATGACGGCTATTGTTGTATCTCATGGACAGCGTTATATTAGTGTGTTTGCTTTATTCGCTATTGCTGGAATTATTTTACTCTTTTTTATTGGTCGATGGTATCAGAATTACTTACTTCATAACAAACGAAAACTGAAGAAGGGAATGTCAATGGAGTTGTTTCTACCCAAAAAGCAGCTTCGAAAATCCTTCATTGTTCTTTTGGTACTGATCTTCTCGAAGTATTTTTATGTATCATCCATCACTAGTTATTTACACCTGTATCTTATTGAGAAGTTTCATTTTACTATTGGAAAAGCACAAAGTTATTTATTTGCCTATCTGTTCGCTGTTGCTATTGGGACGCTTATTGGCGGGCCGATTGGCGATAGAATAGGGCGTAAGTACGTCATTTGGATTTCGGTGTTAGGAGTTGCTCCATTTACGATGTTGTTACCCTATGCTAATCCTTTTTGGGCGTTAGTTCTCTTAGTGATTATCGGTGTTGTCATCGCTTCTGCTTTTCCAGCTATTATTGTGTACGCACAAGAACTTTTACCAGGAAGAACAGGAATGGTTTCTGGATTTTTCTACGGATTCGCTTTTGGAATGGGAGGTATTGGTGCTGCGTTTTTAGGGGGATTAGCCGATGAGTATGGATTGATAAAAGTGTTCTACTGGTGTTCGTTTTTACCACTACTTGGATTGTTAACAGTTTATTTGCCAAATTTGAAGAAATATCAGAAATTAAGTAATTGAACATTTTTTTTAGCGTTTATGTAGTATCAATTCACTACATTTGCCACTTGTTTTAATAATTAATATTTTAGGTAAATAATGACAAATATTTTCATTGCCAATCTGGATTGGGAAATAACATCAGAAGATTTAAAAGCAACATTCTCTACTTTCGGAACAGTTATCTTAGCACATGTTGTCTATGATAGTGAAACGCGCAAATCCAAAGGCTTTGGCTATGTTGAAATGGATGATGTGGATGCTGCTGTAGCCGCCATCCAAGCCTTACATGGTGTGGAAGTAAACGGTCGAAAATTAGATGTTAAAATCGCTTCACCAAAAAGTAATCGTGCCCCTAGAAAAGAGAAGATTGAAAAACCAAAACAAGACGATAAAAAACCATTTTTCAAGAAACCAAATTTCTTTTCTAAGGATAAATAATAGGACTTTTTAAGTGCCTAAATTAGTATAGATTACTTATTTTTCCAGAATGAAGGTCTAGATAGAAGACTTTACCATCTTTAATAAGATGAACCTCCTCCTTTTTGATATTCAAGACGTCATCATATATCAATGGTGTAATCTCTTGATTGGATGGATTTATAAAACCAATCTTTTCGTTTAATAAGATCATTATAATATTGGTAGTTAACGCTTGTATTTTATCATACATAAATGGGATGATTTCCTTTCCTGTTGTATCTATAAGCCCCATTTTACCGCTATTATTTTGTACAGCTGCATACCCATTTTCGAAATCCTCTGCAACACTATATAAAGGTGGAATCACTTCCTTTCCAGATATATCTACAAATCCATATTTTCCTTTTACTTTAATAACTGCAAAGCTTTCCTTAAAATAAATTGGAGCGTCATATTTAGGTAAAACGATTTCCTTTCCAGTTGAATCTATGACACCAAATTTTCCCTTCAGTTTAACGTTTGCATGACCATCTTTAAAAACAATAATTGTATCATAAATAGGTGAAGCTACTTCTTTTCCGGATAAATTGACAACGCCGTACTTTCCCTTTAACTCAGTAGTTGCAAATCCATCATGAAAATAGACAGGTTCGTCATATTTAGGAGGGATTATTTCTTTTCCTGTTAGATCAATCGTTCCCCATTTTCTATTATTCTCAACTGTCATGTGTGTAAGGTTCTCATTAACAATTAGTTGCTGGTATTTATCGAGAGATAAAATCATTTCCCCTTTCTCATTAAATATTTCTGTGGTATTTTTCTCTGTATTTCTATGACGAATTAAAAACCGATCACCTACTATATATAGCATGAGGTCGTTAGACTGTGCCGTTTTCTTATTAGTAGTCTCTTCCTCCTTTTCACCTCTTGTAGGAGAATAAGTATAACATGATTCAAAATGTATTAAATCATAGACAACGATATTGTCATATATTGGTTCAAATAAATTTACTCCCTGAGCATTAATTATTCCCACTCCATTTTTAGTATCAGTAAATGCAATCAACATTTCACTAGTAAACACTCTATTTTCAAATGGGTAAAACACCCATAAAATATTGTTGTAGCGAGGAGGAATAATGACATTACCTTTTAGATCTAGATAACCATATTTATTGTCCGAGGAAATTTCGAATAAACCAGGGAACTCATATTTCACTATATGTTCTTGTGTAGAAAAAATTTCTTGTCCATGTCGGTCGATAACACTAGACCATCCATCTTTGTAAAGTATCCCATATCTATTTTCAAAATGAGATACATTATCATACTTAAAAGGCGTTACTTGTTCCCCATTTTCGTTAAGACAACCCCAGAATTCACCGAGTTGAGCAACTATTAATCCATCATTTAATTCTCGTATACTTTTATATTTGATGTCAATTACAACGTTCCCTAATTTGTCGTATGTTCCCAGTAAACTGCTATGTTTTTTTTCCGACTCATAGTTTTCCCACTCGCTCTCATCTACTTCTAACTCTACTTCTTCCTTTATCTCTACTCCCAATTCCGTCTCTTCTTCTACTTCCAATTCTACGATTAAATAATCATTTGAATAATTATTAATGGACTTATATTTAAAAGGAATAATAATTTTTGAATTTCCATCAATAACTCCCCATTTATCCTCCATTAAAGCGATGAATAAATTCGTGTCTGCTGTTTCTAGTTTATCATAAATGAAGGGTATAATTTCCTGATTGTTTATATCTATCACACCCCATTTTTCAATTTTAGAATAGTAGAATGAACCGTCTTCATTTAGCCCATCGATGTGAAGTGTATCTTCTTTTATAGCAATGAATAAATTGGTGTCGATTATGTTGATATAATTATAAATAAAGGGAATTATTTCCTTATTGTTCTTATCTAATATTCCCCATTTATCTTCGTTTTCAACGACAAACATATCGTCATATATCCTTTCTAGTTGATTATAAATAGGAGGTATAATTATCTTATTTTGATGATCTATTACTCCCCATTTTCCCATTACTCCTTCTTGAATATACCATTCACCAATGTGAAATGCTGCAATTCCATTTTCAAACTCCTCAAATGGATAATATTTTATTGGAATAATCTCCCGCCCCAGCTCATTTATGGCGCCATATTTTTCCCCAATCTTTACGCGAGCTAATCCATCTTTAAACGGCTCTATTTCTAAATATTTATCTTCAACTGCTTCTTTCCATTTATTATTAAAATAGCCGTACTTATCGTCTTCATTTGTAGACATTGGTAGTTCTTGGCTATAAATAGTAGATAAGTGTGCGTTCAATGCTACTAATACCAGTAAAATTATTTTTTTCATTACTGTTTTATTTGTGTTCCAGTTTAAAAAAGAAAAGGATTTAATACTATTGTTAAATCCTTTTCCTTATAATATTATTTATTACTCACTTATTTTTCCAGAATGAAGGTCTAGAATGAAGGTCTTTCCATCTTTAGTTATGTAAACCTTTTCATCTTTGACATCAATTTCTTCATCATAAATCAACGGTGTAATTTCTTCTCCAGCTGAATTAAAAAACCCAACTTTGCCATCTAATAATACCACGATTATGTTAGCTGATAATGCTTGTGCCTTGTCATAAATTAATGGAATAACTTCCTTCCCTGTTTTATTTATGATTCCTGCTTTACTATCGGTATTTATTACAAGAGTAAGACCATGTTTGAATGACAATGCAAAATGATATTTAGGTGGAATCACTTCATTGCCAGACATATCTACAAAGCCATATTTTTCATTCAATGTAATAACCGCAAGACCTTCACTAAAAAACACACGGTAGTCGTATTTAATAGGAACAATTACTTTTCCTGTTAGATCTATCGCTCCCCATTTATCTTTAATACTGACTGTTATAATAGATGAATCTTCTCCTATGTTAAAGCTGTCATACTTTCCTACTGGTAAAATTTCCTTGCCAGCTTCATCGAATAATCCATTTTTACCACTCAAGCTAACTTGTATTAAACCATTGTAAGGCAGTCCTATGTAGTCATATTTAGTAGGTAAAATCTCTTTTCCAGTAAATACGTTTATCATTCCTTGTTTACCATTCAATTCAACTGTAAACATTCCGTCAGATGAATCTCTAGCTTCAATTGATTCATATTTTTGCTTAATCAATTCCACTCCTTGAGTGTTAATAACACCGTATAATTCATCATTTCCTACTACGGCAATTAACATGCTTTTATTACTTTTCTTATCTTTAATTGTAAATAATGTACTTGCGTTATTATATTGACAAGGAATAATAATCTTTCCATTCATGTCTACATATCCCCATTTTTCATTTGTATAAATCGCCGCCATACCGTGGGCTATGTTTTGAATATTGTCATATTCAGTAGGAACGACTTCGTTTCCTTGTTTATCAATAATTCCACTCATCCACTCATTAACGACTATAGCATATCCATTTTCAAAAGCATCTACAGTACCATATTTGAATGGTACTATTTCTTTTCCTTTCTCGTCAATATATCCCCAAGCTTCACCGTTATAGGCTGCAATTAAACCTTCATTGAGTGTTCCCAATTCTTCATATTTAAGGTCAATTACTACTTTTCCAGTTTTATCTAAAGTTCCCCATTCACCACCGTAAATTGTTCCCATTTCACTGAGTTCCCCTCCAGTATTTACACGTAAATAATTAGGCGAATATTCTTCGATATATGAATATTGGAATGGAATAACGGTTTTTGCTGTACTATTAATAGCTCCCCAAATTCCCCCCTTTTTTGCGATAATTAAATCATCACCTACTCTTTTTAGTAGATCATAACTAGCTGCAACAATAATTTTGTTGTTTTTATCTATCAATCCCCATTTACCACCGGTGATTTCGTCTCCCCATTCTCTTTCACCTCCAATGTTAAAGACGGCAGCGCCATTTGTGAATGCTCCTAGAAAAGTGTATTTGGTTGGGATGACTTCTTTTCCTAATTCGTTTATAGCACCATATTTATTATCTAGCATTACTCGAGCTACTCCATTTTCGAACGACTCTGCTTCTTCATATTTAAAATCTGTTATGTTATTTCCGTTTTTATCAATATAACCGTATTTCCCATCCTCATTCATAGTTGCTCGGATGTCTTGACCGTAAACGCTTGCTACCATTGTATTCAATGCTATCAATCCTATTAAAATTATCTTTTTCATAATCAGTTTAAATTATTCGATTTCTAATCTATACTATATTTGTTCTATTCAAAAATAGTTTAATTTTTGAACATTTATCTGTAAAAATAATCTTAATTTTTGTTAAAAAAAATAGTAATGATTGTTTTAAATTATAATGGTAAAGTTTATTGAATAGGGAAAGTATTATCAATAATTGATAGGCCTTGAGAGCTAGCTCTTTAAAGATAGAAATAGATTTTATTTAATGTCCGCCTAAGCTTATAGCTAAGATGATTCCTAAAAGAATACTTACGAGTTTAAGGAAATTAAATTTATGATTTTCAGCAGACTCAAAGATAATGGTCGTAGAGATATGTAAGAACATACCGATAACGATTGCCAATATATACTGCATGGTCATACTGCTGAATTGATCACCAAAGAAATAGCCGAAGAACATTCCAAGTGGAGTCATAATTCCAAAAATCATCAAAATAGTCCAAGATTTTAAATTAGAGAAATCACTTACTTTGAGCAAGGTCATTAATGCAATAGCAACAGGAATTTGATGTAAAATAATACCAATAAGATAAGAATTTGTTGAAAAATGATGGTGTGCATGTTCGTGAAGTACTAAGCTATTTTCGTTGATTGCCAAAGGGATTCCTTCAATGAAGGAGTGAATACTGAGTGAAAGTAACATTACATAAGGTAAATGCTGTCCTTTGTGAACGTGAACGTGCCCATGTTCAATTCCTTCTGAGAAAAATTCTAATAGTAATTGAACAATAAATCCAATGATGACGAATAAGCCGACATTAGGAACTTCATGAAGGTATAATTCGGGTAAAAAATGATAAAAGGCAATGGCAAGTAGGAATCCTCCACTAAATGCTAAAAGTAATTTGATAACTCTTGATTTTTTTATTTCCGTCACTTTTGTAAGGAAAGAAACAATTAAGCCACCTATGATTACTGCAATAATTAGCAGAAACGTATTCATCCAAATATCCATTCTTTATTTCTTTACGGCTACAATAATTAATCGGTCAGATTTTTCAGCGTCAAAAGGAGAAAGATCATAACTTCCAAACTGTTCTTTGATGGTAAAATTAGCATCTTTCAAAAGGATATCAAAATCTTCTTTAGTGATTGCTAATACTTTTTCTGTATAAGTATGAGACCTTCCATTGTGACCAAATGAAATTGCTTTCCAAATATGCTTTCCGTCAAATTTTCGTGTAATGTCAAATTGGATACCTTCGATTATCTTAGTTTCTACCGCTTCCAATTCCGCAATAGATCGTACGACATTCATAAAATCAATAACCAAAACACCTTTCTTTGGTAACATCTGATTACACGCATTCAACACTTTTAGGTTATCTTTCTTATCGTCAAAATATCCAAAACTTGTAAATAGATTGAAAATGGCATCAAACTTCTCTCCTGTTATAGCTTCGCGCATATCTTGCACTGCAAATCGCAAAGTTTCGTTTTCGTATTTCTTAGCACGTGCAATGCTATTTACCGACAAATCAATACCAATAACATTGAAACCCAACTTATTCAGTTGGATAGAATGGCGTCCTTTTCCACATGCTAAATCTAGAATTTTCGCCCCTTTTTTTAATTCTGTAACAGCAATAAGTTTTTCAATGAAGACGGCTGCTTCCTCTTCATCGCGATTTTGATATAAAATATGATAGAAAGGTGTATCAAACCATTCTTCAAACCATTCTGATTTTTCCATAAGATATCTAAAGATAGATAATCTGCAAAGTTACTGTAAATAGGTCGATGTATTTGAAATATATCCGTGTAATTTTGTTAAAATTTTATAGCATAAGTTTTACTTATCTAAATCCATCTATCAGAATTTAGAAATTTCATGCTAACAATACCGATACCTATATAATTGTCAATTCTAAGATTGTTATTACCTTTGAAGTAATGAAAGCATCACAAGTTAATATAAGGAATAAAAAAGCAAGTTTCGAATACTTTCTAGAAGAACGATTTACCGCTGGTATGGTATTGGCTGGAACAGAAATAAAGAGTATTCGTGCTGGAAAGGCATCTATCCTCGAAGCTTTTTGTGTGGTGCACAATGGAGAAGTGTTTATTCGTAATATGCACATTACAGCGTATGAAAATGGCTCTTTCTACAACCATACACCAAAGTCTGATAGAAAATTATTGCTAAATAAGAAAGAGGTTAAAAAGATTGAAAAGTTTCTTCAAACAAAGGGTAATACCTTAATTCCGTTACGTATTTTTATTTCTGAAAGTGGATATGCTAAGGTAGATATTGCATGTGCAGTTGGTAAGAAATTACATGACAAGCGTCAAACACTTAAAGATAAAGACGACAAACGTGATATGGATCGAGCGTTGAAAAAATAATTAGACTACCTAATAAATAGGTATTTAATAATCGCTTCCAACATTCCATTAAAAGTCAACAATACTAAACCAATTAAGGATAATCCTAAGCTAGTGTAATACAAAATAACATCTTTAAAATGTTTTTTGGAACGGAATAAATAAAATAGTGCTGAGCAGGAAAGTAAGATGAATATTAGTGGGAAATATAAGTATGCTCCTTCATCAATAGCATACGTTTTTATCTCACCAAAAGGTGCCTGAAGTGAAACATGCCGCGGGATCTTTAATATTCCACTTTCATGAATAAAGGCTTCTCTTGAGTCGAGGTCATATTCACTTTTTACAGCATCGATTAACAAGGAATATTCCACGTAGAAAACTTCATTGCCATAGGTTGATAAAGCAGTTGTCTTTTCGAATCTTGAACTGCCGTAAACATTGGAAATACTTTGAATTTCAACCACGCGTTGTTGTTCAGGATAGAAATAATCAACGGTAATAAATAGGTTTAAAATAAGGCATATAAGCGAAATGATTAAGTGTCCGTTTCTTAATTGTGGTGTGCGAATTTTAGCATAAGCACGGTAAATAGCCTCTTGATTTTCTCGTTCATTTTTCAGCGCCATTTCTTTCGCTCTTTCCATTCGACTTTTTAACGCTTCTTCCGAATGTCTTTTCGTTTGATGTTTATTGTTTTCAGCGCTTGCTTGATAAATAGAATATTTTGATGGATTTGAAAAGTAATCCAAGAGCAGTTCATATGCTTCAGAAACTTGAATAAACAATTGTTCGTTAGCTTTTCCAGATTGGGTATCTGGATGATATTTTTTTGCCAACTGTCGAAAGGTTTTTTTGATTTCCTCTACTGTTGCGGTCGAGGAAATTTCAAGTAGTTGATACGCTTCAGCAATTTTTGGATGCATCCAGTAATTTTTTGGTGGATAAACGATCTATTTTACCGCTACCCGTTTCTATAAAGTGATGAAGATAATAAATCTGTTTCGGAATCTCATACTTGGTAAGTATTTTATCAAAAGGAATGGCTTGTTCTTCTTTTCTTCCTTCTATTATTAATAGAACTCTTTCACCAAAGACTTCATCTGGTTCACCAATTATAAAAAACCGACTAGAAATATGAGGCGAAAGCGCTTCTTCTATCACTTCAGGATGAATTTTTACACCAGCACTATTAATTACAAAATCACTACGTCCCTTCCATTTAAAGGTAGTAAGAGTAACTAATTCAACAACGTCATTGGTCAAAAGATGATCAATTCCTAAAGATGGCGCATGAATAATCAATTGTTGGTTATTGTTAACGGAAAACGTGACGCCTTGAATAGCATTGAATTCTGTATCGGTCTTTAAATTTCGCAAAGCAATGTGTGACATCGTTTCTGTCATTCCGTAACTAGCGTAAACATCACAAGGTAATCGTTTGATTTGTTGTAAAAGAGAAGTCGATATTGGAGCACCTCCGAGTAAAATAGTGTGTATATTTTCTAAATTTTTAGGTTTAGTTGCTATAACCTGTTCTAATTGATAAGGAACTAGCGAAATAAAGTCTATTGTTGAGGTGATGTTGTCAAGAGGATGCTTACTCGGTTCAACGACTTCAATGATCATCTCGTGTAACATTCCTCGCAATAATAGCATTTTGCCACCAATTGTTTGCGGGGATAAAGCAAGACGCATCAACTGATCTTTCTGAAATTGAAAATACTTTCCAGAAGCCAGGGCCGAAGCTTTCATATATGCTTTTTTAAGCTGAATCTCTTTCGGCTTTCCTGTAGAACCTGATGTCGACGTATGCATGTATTCAGAACTCTCCTGCCATTCGAGATAGAACTGTTTGACAAGTTGTATAATTTCTTGATTTTCTGTTAAAAATCGTACCCTCTCCATTTTTATTTCTTTACTCCTAAGTATTTTTTATTACTTTGGTATTCTTTTTGACATTAATTCGGAAAATTAAATAAAATTTGGATATGAAAAAAACATTGTTTTTGTTAATCGCTTTAGGATTCGTCCTTACCTCTTTTACCATTTGTCAATTTTCAAGCACTCCTGTAAAGGAAAAAGTGGAAGAGACAGGAATTAATTTTAAAAGTATTTCATTTGCAGACGCGTTAAAACTGGCGAAGAAAGAAAATAAAATCATTTTTATTGATGCTTATACTACTTGGTGTGGTCCATGTAAGATGATGTCTTCTAGAACATTTACAGATGTAAGCGTTGGAAAGTATTTTAATGAGAATTTCATTAATCTAAAAATAGAAATGGAAAAAGACACTGATGGACCAGAAATCGCAAGAAGATATAAAGTTCAGGCGTATCCAACATTGTTATTCATAAATGGAGAAGGGAAATTAGTTCATTCGATTCTTGGATTCCGTAATGCTTCCGCTTTCTTAATTGAAACTCAAAACGGACTTAAATAATTAGTAACATATTTATTATAAAGAGGTTGAATGACCTCTTTTTTTATTTCAAGTGGCAGGTATTTATCTTCATATTCCTTTTTGCAAACAGAAATGTTCGTATTGTGCATTTCACTTCTCGACCAATTTATCGTATGTCGATCGTATGGTGAATGCCATTTGCTTGGAAATTGATTTACGAACACAGGAATTACAAAATAGCCCCATTGAAACTATTTATTTTGGTGGTGGCACCCCAAGTTTGTTGGAAGAAACTCATTTAGAGAAAATAATAGAACGATTAACCAAGAATTTTGATTTATCACACTTAATTGAATTCACATTAGAAGCTAACCCAGATGATATCACTGCTGAAAAAGCGGAGCTTTGGCGTTCTGTTGGAGTGAATCGTTTGAGTATCGGCGTACAATCGTTTGATGAGGTGGATTTACGCTGGATGAATCGCGCTCACAATGCGCAAGAAAGTATCGATAGTATCCGTTTGGCACAAGATGCTGGGATTACCAACTTAACCATCGACTTAATGTATGGTTTACCAGATTTGTCATTAGAACGATGGGGGAAACACATTCAACAAGCATTGGATTTGGGTGTTCCTCATATTTCTGCCTATTGTTTGACGGTTGAAGAACGAACAGCACTCTATAAAAAAGTGCAAAAAGAAGAACTCATTCCTGCCGATCAAGATTTACAAAGTGAACAATTTAACCTCTTAATTGAGATGTTAACAGCGAATGGATTTATCCATTATGAAATTTCTAACTTTGGAAAACCTGATTTTTTAGCTGTTCATAATACCAATTATTGGAAAGGAAAAAGCTATTTAGGAATTGGTCCTTCTGCTCATTCTTATAATGGTCATCAGCGTCTGTGGAATATCTCTAACAATCATATTTATATGAATAAGTTGGAGCAAGGTCAGTTGCCTTTAGAAGTGGAAGAATTAACGTCTAAGAATAAGTTTAATGAACTACTTCTTACAGGTTTACGAACAATGTGGGGCGTTAATCTAATAACATTGGATGCACTATTTCCCATTAGCTCCCTTTTTAAGGAGAAAATTCACTCACTTTGTGAAAAAGGGTGGATGAAATTAAATGATAACACCATTATTCTTACACAAGAAGGTCGCCATTTTGCCGATACTATTTCTCAAGATCTATTTGAAGTATAACAATACTGAACGTTACATTTTTTATCGATTAAATTTTTTAATTTAATTAAGATTAAAATGTAAAAAACAGTACATTTGTTGTGACTTTAGATTAAGTCTAAATAAAAATAGCTTGTTTTAAAATTATGGAAGTAACAGATTATACAAAAGCTCCTGGTCATTGGATTTTGGCTAAAATGGGAAAAAGAGTATTACGCCCTGGAGGAAAAGAGCTTACACTAAAGATGATTAGTGCTCTTGAAATTTCATCAAAAGACGACGTGGTTGAGTTTGCACCAGGAATTGGCTATACAGCTGGAATTACCTTAAGTAAGCACCCCAAAACATACGTCGGAGTTGACGCTGATAATGAAGTAGTAGATCGATTATCTAAGAAGATGTCAAGCAATGGGACAGTCTCATTTGTAGAAAATATGGCGGAGGAAACCAGTTTTACAGATGAAAGTAAAGATAAAGTGTATGGAGAAGCGATGCTCACTATGCATGCAGATCAACGAAAAGAACGCATCATAAAAGAAGCACACCGTATTCTAAAGAAAGGTGGCTTGTATGCTATTCATGAAATGGGATTAGCGCCTGATACTTTATCGGAAGACATAAAAGCTCAAATTCAAAAAGACTTAGCGCTTACAATTAAGGTAAATGCAAGACCTTTAACAGTACAAGAATGGAAAGCGATTTTAGAAAAAGAAGGATTTAAAGTAACGAAAGTGGAGACAAGTCCTATGCACTTGTTGAAAGCAAAACGACTAATTGATGATGAAGGATTTGGAAGAGCACTTAAAATAGGAGGAAACATCTTATTTAATTCTGGTGCACGAAAAAGAATTTTAGATATGAGTCGCGTTTTCAAGAAATACGAGAGTCACCTAAATTCTGTCATGATGATTGCTGAAAAGCTATAATCGCTAAAACGAATTTATACCAAAATAGTTTTAAAATGCCGTATTCCAATTTCCTTTGGGTATAATGCCGGCGTTGATTTTAAGGAACTTTGACGTTTGCAGTCTGAACGACATTACAAATCACATTCGGTGTTAAACAAAACAGAGAATTTGCTAAACAAATTCTCTGTTTTCATTTTATAGATTAATGTGAAAGTCGTTCTAAACGAATCTTTCGTCCACTTCCATCACATGTCCACAATTTTTGCACGTCCTCAATTCTTCAGAAGTATAAAACTCCTTAAATCGAGGTTGAAAATCTTTTTCTATGTTGGAAAGAGGGAATCTAAATTCATGTAACTTATGATTACAGTTGTCACAAAACCACATCAACCCGTCGGTTAAATCAGTGCCTTTACGTACTTTTTCAATCACAAGGCCAATCGTATTTGCTGGGCGAACTGGATTATGAGGTGTGTTGGCAGGCAAAAGAAACATTTCACCTTCTCTAATCTGCATTTCTTTTTTCTGACCATCTTCTTGAACTGTAACCGTAATATCACCTTGAAGTTGATAGAAAAACTCTTCACTTTCATTAAAGTGATAATCTTTTCGAGAATTAGGTCCTCCGACAGCCATTACGATAAAATCCTTGGTGTCGGTGAATAAGACTTTATTATTTACAGGAGGCTTTAACAAATCACGATTATCATCAAGCCACTTTTGAATATTAAATGGAGGTAACATAGGCACTTAAAATTTTATTTGTTTCTAAAAGTATAGAAGCTTTGGCTAAAAAGCAATAGGACTAATTAAAAAATCCGTAAAATTCATCCAATAGTTGTAAAATTAATGATTAAAACGATGTGTTAATGTTTTCAAGTTGTTGCTCTAATATACTCTATTTTATACAGATATATTGGTGTTTTTGAGCTATTTGTGAGGATAGGAAGTGAGTTTAGCAATCAAAATAGAAGCGTATTAACTATGCGACAAATAAGAAAAATGTTAAATAATTATTTTCTAAGAAATTATTATTTTATATTTGCCGCCTTAATCATATAATTGAAAATGATGAAAAAAATAATTTTAAATTTAGCGTTGTTTTTAACAGCTACTACACTAACTGCACAGAGCCAACCTTTCCCAAATGGGGGATTTGAGAATTGGACTGGATCTGGAAATACTTTATTACCCGTTGATTTTCACTCTAATAAAGATGGAGGAGGAAGTGCATCATTGGGTGCTCAAACAGCATTCCAAGAAACAAGTAATCCGCATTCAGGCTCTTATTGTGTTAGAGTTGAGACAGTAAACTATTTAGGTGGATTAGTTAAGGTTAATGGAAGTTTAACGACAGGATATGTAAATGCGCCTTCTACTACAAAATCTGAAGGATATGTTGGAACTACTAAATATCAAGGCGGTGCAGGTGATATTAGAAGAATTGCTTTTACATCTAGACCGGATTCATTAGTAGGATATTTTAAATATACAAAAGGTGGAACTAATGAAAAAGCAAAAATCAGAGTGATTTTACATAAAGACCATTATTACGATCCTGAAACACCAGCAACTAGTAACTATACTGATCCTTCAGCTAATAAAGTGGCAGATGCATTATTTATTTCTTTGAGTCAAGATTACGCAGGTTGGACAAGATTCTCCGTTCCTTTTAATTATGTTAGTACAGATAGCCCACAGTATGTGCTAGTAACAGCTACTTCTTCAGCAGATCAAGAAACGAATGTTGCTGGAAGTGAGGTTTGGTTTGATGATTTAGAGTTTATCTACAATCCTGCTTCATGTGATGCTCCAACTGCTTTAACAGCTACAGATAATAACGACGGAAGTGTTTCAGCATCATGGACTGCACCTGCAGCTGCTCCTTCGAATGGTTATTTAGTGGCTTTTGCTCCACAAGGAACGACACCAGCAGCCGGAGATTACACAACTGCTTCTGGAGCGAGTTATACAACAACTACCTATAATGGTTCTCCTTTAGTTACAGGAACAACATATGTTGTTTACGTTAAAAGTGATTGTGGAACGTTAAAATCTACTGAGGTGACAAAATCAGTAATATTTAATTATGCTACTCCAACAGGATGTGCTGCGCCAACAGCTTTAACACTTACAGAAACTGCTGGAAAAATTAATGCTTCTTGGACAGCTCCTGCGACAGCACCTACAGATGGTTATATTTATGCTGTAACTCCTCAAGGTGTTAGTGCTATATCAACTGATTTTGTATCGAATGCTTCTACAAGTGTATCTAATATTGTAACAACTACAGGGACAAGCCCAGTAGCTCTAATAGCTGGAAACGCATATACTGTAACTGTAAAGTCTGATTGTGGAGTGGATGGTATTTCTTCTATCGTTTCAAAAGATATTACATTAGCGTCAGATGTTAGTGTTAACACCATCAATGGTACTGCTTTTCAAGTGTATATGAATGGCCAAGAGGTGGTTGTTGATTTATCAGATGTTGAAATTACAAATGGTATTATTTCAATATTAGATTTGTCAGGTAGAAAAGTAGCGACTGCTAAGTTGAGTACTAAATCAGTTAATTCAATCATGTTACCTAGCCGTTTAACAACAGGTATTTACATGTATCAAATCGAAGGAAACGGAATTATTAAGACTGGAAAGTTAGCATTTTAACGTTGATAATCTTAAATCATAAAGAAACCCTACTATTTTTGTAGGGTTTTTTATTTATAATGAATTATGAGAAAATACTTTTATTCCCTAATCATCTGTTTCAGTGCTTTCATTTCATTCTCACAAAATAAAGGTTATTTAAAAGGTGTTGTGTATGAGAGCGAGACAAATGAAACAGTAATTGGTGCGACTATTAAGAACATCGACGATATGTCTGTTGGAGCAGTTACAGACGTAGATGGAATTTATTACCTTGAATTAACACCTGGGAAATATAAATTTACTTGTGGGTCAATTGACTTGGGAAGTGAGAGATTTGAAGTGGTGATTAAAGAAAATGACACAACTATTCATGATATAGTGCTTTCTGAAATAAAAGAGATACTAGAAACCGTTGTTGTATCTACTTCTAAATATGCACAAAAGCTAGAAGAACAAGTAATTTCAATGGAGGTTTTGAAACCTAAAGTTATTGAAAATAAAAATGCAACTACCATTGAGAGTGCGATTGAAACCGCAGGTGGTGTTTCCATTATTGATGGTGATCCGCAAATTCGTGGTGGAAGCGGTTTTACTTTTGGTGTTGGTAGCCGTGTTGCTATCGTGGTAGATGATCTTCCTTTATTAAGTGGAGATGCTGGAAAACCAGAATGGGCGTATATTCCTATTGAGAACATAGAGCAAATTGAAATCATCAAAGGTGCTTCTTCTGTGTTGTATAGTTCATCCGCTATTAACGGTGTAATTAATGTCCGAACAGCTTATCCTCGTTCAAAGCCAAAAACGATGATTAACGTATCTGGTGGATATTATTCTAAACCTAAAAGCCCTGCTGAAAATTGGTATGGTGATTCTTCTTTTCAGGGTTTTACGAATATCAACTTTTTACACAGTCGTAAAATCAAAAATTGGGATGTCGTTGTAGGTGGTAATTTTAATCTTGACCAAGGTTATATTGCTCCTGCACCAAAGCAAAAATATATGCCTGATTATATTAAAACGGCATTACACATGACCGATTCTTTTCCTACCTATTCTAATAATGATATGATTAAAGTAAGAGGCCGTGTTAACTTTAATATTCGTCATATTAATAAAAAAATTAAAGGATTGTCTTACGGTGTGAATGGAAACGCTATGCTTAATAAAACATATCAATCCTACGCATGGTTAAATGACAGTTTAGGGATTTATCAAAGCTACCCTGGAGCACTATTCATGATGAATCAATTCTTATTTAATGTAGATCCTTTTGTGAAATATATGGCTAATAATGGGATTTCACATAGTTTGAATACACGTATTTTTGCTTCAAATAATCATATTTCAAATAATCAATCGAATAGCGGTACTTTATATTATGCAGAATATCAAATCCACAAACGCTTTAAATCTATTGATTTGAATTTCATTGGAGGTGCTGTATCTAATGTTGCAATCTCAAAAGCAGAATTGTATGCCGCGGCAGGTAATCCAGTAAATATAAATAAAAACTATGCTGGATATATTCAATTGGATAAAAAATTCTGGCATATATTAAACCTTTCTGGAGGTGTCCGCGGTGAATTCTTCCAAACCAACCAGCAAAAATCAGAAGCAGTTCCTATCTTTCGTGGAGGAGCCAATCTACAAGTTACAAAGGGTACTTTTGTAAGAACGTCATTAGGACAAGGGTTCCGTTATCCAACTATTACAGAACAGTTTTTACTAACGAAAGCTGGGTTATTTGGTTCGTATGCCAATCCAGATTTACAGCCTGAAAAAAGCCTATCTTTTGAAATAGGTGTTAAACAAGGATATAAAATTGGAGGTTTAATGGGGTATGTAGATATTGCTGGATTTTATCAAAAATATGAAAACACCATTGAATATTTATTTGGTGCTTGGGATCCAACTTTTACATTAGTAGGCTTCAAATTTTTAAATACAGGTCGCTCTAGAGTTCGTGGTATTGACGCATCCATTGTTGGTATGTCGGATGAGAAAAAGAACTTCAGAGTAAGTTACATGGTTGGATATACCTATGTTGATCCAAAAACACTTGACCCACACTATAACTATGCAGAGAAAAATGATATCGAAGGAAAGCCAACTGGAGAGCAATATAATTATTCCACTACTTCTGAAGATACGACTACAGGCATGTTAAAGTACCGTTTTAATCACATGGTGAAGGCGGATTTAGAGATTGCCTATAAAAAGTGGTCAGTTGGACTTAGTTATCGCTACTATTCAAAAATGAAGAATATTGATAACGCAATAAGAGTTTTAGAAGTTACTACTGAAGATGGGGCCGAATATTTCGATCAAATTAGCTACACCAAATTTTGGAAGGCACATAATGGACAATCCATATTTGATGCGCGTTTATCATACAAATTAAATGAAAAACATAAATTTGCTGTCATTTGTAACAATTTTCTAAATAGTGCTTATTCATTGCGTCCTTTGAAAATTGAAGCACCAAGAACAACTTCTGTTCAATACATTTTGACATTGTAGGTTATTTTATAATTAAATGTTAAGACAAAACGTCAGTGAGATTTATTTCTTTCTGACGTTTTGTCGTTTTTAAAGGTTTGGATACTAATTTGTGCACTATCTGGAAAATACTAAAAAATGGATTTTGAAAAATTTACTTTTAAATCGCAACAAGCTATTCAGAGTGCACAAGAGTTAGCGCAACAACTCAAGCATGGCGCGATTGATACCGTGCATCTACTAAAAGGAATGATGGAAGTGGATAAAGATGTGTTGCCGTATATTTTTGGAAAATTAGATATTCAAGAAGCAATTATCGCAACGATTTTAGATCGACAATTAGAAACAATTCCGAAGGTTGAAGGCGGACAGTTATTTGCATCGGCTTTACTATCAAGCACGTTAAGTAATGCGCATAAAATTGCTGCCTCGATGAAGGATGAGTATGTGACAATTGAGGTGCTATTCATGGCATTGTTGGAAAATAATGACAGTGTCGCTCAGATTTTTAAAGATCAAAAAGTAACCAAACAAAAAATACAAGAAATTATTATGGACTTAAGAAATGGAAAACAAGCAACTTCATCTAGTTCAGACTCCAATTACCAATCATTGGAAAAGTTCGCAAAGAATTTGAATGAATTGGCCAAAGCTGGAAAACTAGATCCTGTTATTGGTAGAGATGATGAAATACGAAGAGTATTACAAATCTTAACAAGAAGAACAAAAAACAACCCTATTTTAATCGGTGAACCAGGTGTTGGAAAAACAGCCATCGCCGAGGGAATTGCACATCGAATTATTTCAGGAGATATTCCCGATAATTTGAAATCTAAAATTGTGTACTCTTTGGATATGGGTGCGCTGATTGCAGGTGCGAAATACAAAGGAGAATTTGAAGAGCGTTTAAAAGCCGTTTTAAAAGAAGTCACTGATTCGGATGGTGAAATTATCTTGTTTATCGATGAGATTCATACGCTAGTAGGTGCTGGTGGTGGAGGAGAAGGTGCTATGGATGCGGCTAATATTTTGAAACCTGCTTTGGCAAGAGGAGAATTACGAGCTGTTGGAGCAACTACTTTGAGTGAATATCAAAAGTATTTCGAGAAAGACAAGGCCTTAGTTCGTCGTTTCCAACCCGTTTTTGTCGATGAACCAACTGTGGAAGATTCTATTTCAATTTTGCGTGGTATCAAAGAGAAATATGAAAACCACCACAAAGTACAGATTAAAGACAGTGCTATTATAGCCGCTGTAGAAATGTCCAATCGTTATATTTCTGATCGACATTTACCTGATAAAGCGATTGACCTAATTGACGAGGCAGCATCTAAATTGCGCATGGAAATCAATTCTAAACCAGAAGAAATTGATGAGTTAGACCGTAAAATCATGCAATTAGAGATTGAGAAAGCGGCTATTCAACGTGAAGATGATAAAAAGAAAATTGAAGCGCTAGAAGTTGAATTAGCTAACTTAACAGAGCAGAGAGATGCACTTCAAGCCAAATGGCAATCAGAGAAAAATGTGATTGATGACATTCAAGGACTGAAAGTTCAAATTGAAGATCTAAAGTTAGAAGCTGAAAATGCAGAGCGTCAGGGAGATTACGGGAAAGTAGCAGAAATACGCTATGGGAAAGTAAAGGAAGCGGAAATTGCTCTTGAAGAGAAAAAAGTCAAGTTAGCGGAGATGCAAGCCACTGAGAAAATGATTAAAGAAGAAGTGGGTGTTCCTGAAATAGCAGAAGTAATTTCTAAGTGGACAGGAATTCCATTGTCTAAAATGCTAGAATCAGAAATGACAAAATTACTGAAGCTAGAAGATGAATTAGGCAAACGTGTTGTTGGACAAGAAGAAGCTATTCAAGCACTTTCTGATGCTGTACGAAGAAGTCGTGCGGGATTACAAGACCCTAAAAAACCAATAGGATCCTTTATTTTCCTTGGAACAACAGGTGTTGGTAAAACAGAGTTAGCGAAAGCATTAGCCGATTATTTGTTTAACGATGAAAATGCGATGGTGCGAATTGACATGTCAGAATATCAAGAGAAACATTCGGTGAGCCGTTTGGTAGGAGCGCCTCCGGGATATGTTGGATATGATGAAGGTGGTCAATTGACAGAAGCCGTAAGAAGAAGACCGTATTCTATTGTGTTACTAGACGAGATTGAGAAAGCACATCCAGATGTTTACAATGTCTTGTTACAAGTCTTAGACGATGGTCGATTGACGGACAACAAAGGACGTACGGTGAACTTTAAAAATACGATTATCATCATGACGTCTAATATGGGCTCTGATGTTATTCAAGAAGAGTTTGAAAATGCGGATGAGAAAGACTATCCAAATATTGCTAAACTGGCAAAGATTAAAGTGATGGAACTATTGAAACAGCACATTCGACCAGAGTTTTTGAATCGTATTGATGAAGTCATTATGTTTGAACCACTTTCTAAATCGGTTGTGTTATCCATTATCAAAATACAATTAGACAACTTAGTGAAACAGCTAAAAGGCAATGATATTAACTTGGAATACACAGATGACGCAGTGGAGTTCATTATGAAAGAAGGTTACGACCCGCAATTTGGTGCTAGACCCGTGAAACGTGTTGTTCAGCGAATGATTTTGAATGAGTTAAGTAAACAAATTCTTGCCGATACGATTGATAAAAGTGAGCCTGTCGTTCTGGATGTCTTCAACGGCAATATTATTTTTAGAAAACGCGTTTAATTGATATAAATAACTTTGAAAAAAACTCATAACAACCATTTAATTAAATGGTTGTTATGAGTTTTTTTTATGGGAAAAGTTAATTTACTTATTAATGAAAATTATTATTCAATGCATTTATATTCTTTTTCACTACATTTGTTACACTAATTTAATCGTTAAAACTTCTATATGAAAATTGCCGCCATTTTATTTTTGATGGTAATCAGTGCGTTTCAGCTACTTTGTGCTCAAATTACAATTGATGATCTTTACACTGATTACAATGGTTGGTGGGTAGGCTCCTCTTCAGTTGTTCCAGATAATTCCCATAATCTTTTAGGATTTAAAATTGGAACAACCGTATATTCTACAGGAGTGGATGACGCTAAGCTAGCGACTCATGGAATTGTTTTTAATCCTTTACAATTTCAAGCATTACCCACTGCATCAGGAGTAGCTTTTCAATATATTGGAGTAGGATATGAATATGGTGGAAGTGGTAATGTGACACCAGTACCAGTTGTCAATAATCCAAGTCTTTATCTAACGGACGGCATTCAAGGTTTAGACTTAGGAACTGCTCTTTTTAATAGTACAGGAACAATTACTTATAACACACCTTCCTTGGATACTTTATTTATTGGAGATGGCATACCAGACGTGCTAGTAACACAAGTGGGATCGCCACCAACTACGACAGATAAGTTTAAATTTATAGATATAAATGGTGCTACTGTTGGGGTGGAAAAATCAATTATCTTTAGTGGAGTTGCAAAATTAGGAATCGCTCAGTGGAAGTTCTATGATGCCACCTTAAATTTTAATTCTAGTCTAACTGGCCCACGCGATATTCGAGTAATTGCCTATGAACTTTCTGATTTTGGTATTAACGCAAGTAATTATAACGACATTGTCTCTTTTGTTCACGTTTTAAGTGGCTCGAGTGATCAATCTTTTGTAGCTTACAATAAAAAAACAATCACTGTACTCCCTATAGAATTAGTTAATTTCTCCGCTTCTTGTAATGATAACGTTCAACTTAATTGGACTACTGCCACCGAAGAAAACGTGAATCACTTTGAAGTCTATCGTTCTCGTGATGGAATTACGTGGAACTTAGCTTCTAGCATACCTGCTGTTGGAAATTCCTCCACTACCAATAACTATACTACCAACGATGAAGCAATTATTGAAACAATGTATTATAAATTGCGTTCTGTCGATAATGATGGTAAGTTCCAGGAGTTTTCACCTATTTCGGTCATGTGTCAAGTAGAGAAATCATCTTGGAGTCTTTATCCCATTCCTTCTTCCTCTAATGCCACCTTAACCATATCTGCAACAGAGAATTCAATAGGTTATCTCACACTAATAGATGTAAAGGGAAAATTGATTCGGCGGAAAGAGATTCAAATTGTAGCAGGTGTCAATAGTTTTCCAATTGATACTAAAACCTTAGCCAATGGAACGTATTTTTTTAATTTAGTAAATGAAACTTCCAAATTTCCACCAATCAAATTTGTGAAAATAAATTAAAAACAGCTTATCTTTTCAAAACAATTCGTATCGTTTGGCGATCTGATTGTGCCATTAATTGCTGTTTGTTCTGAGTGATTTTTTCAATTATTTGCGGATTGTAATGCCGTATGGTGACTAACTCTAAATCTTCGTTATACCGCGCTTTAAAATCGACAGACAAACGATTGATTAGCTTTTTCACCTCGACCTTTTCAGCATCCATAATAAACGAAAAGCTCACGGCTGAATTTTGCATCAAGTTGACCGTTATCTTCTCATCCGTGAGGATTTGAAAAATAGTTTGCAAATTACTTTCTGCTATAAAGGAGAAATCTTTCGGCATGACAGAAACCAATAATTGCTTCTCCTTAAAAATATAGGATGGAACTTTATCGTCATTCTCGGTGCTTTCATGAATTAGTGTTCCATCTGATGTGGGTGAAATAAATGATTTTACATAAAGTGGAATCGATTTATTCTGAAGTGGTTTTATCGTTTTTGGGTGAATGACAGAGGCACCATAATACGCTAATTCAATTGCTTCTATATAGGATATTTGATCTAATTTGACCGTATTTTGGAAATATTTAGGATCGGCATTTAACATTCCGGGAACGTCTTTCCAAATGGTCACATCTTTTGCATTAGTACAATGTGCAAAAATAGCCGCTGTATAATCAGAACCTTCACGACCAAGTGTTGTTGTTAAATTCTCTGATGTATGTCCAATAAATCCTTGTGTAATGATAATGTGATTGGAATGCTGTTTCGTAAAATCCGAAATCAATACTTCCGTTTCTTCCCAATCCACATTGGCATTTCGATACGTGCTGTCGGTTCGAATTAAGCATCTTGCATCACTCCAGATAGCATCGAATTCAACCGAAATAAGATAAGCCGCAACGATTTTAGTACTGATGATTTCTCCTAAACTAACTATTTGGTCATATTCATAATCATAGTTATCAGAGAATGATTTTCCAAATTTTTGATTTATTTCTGCGATAATGGCGTTAATATCCTGTTTTATCTGAGAATCATTCTTTTCAAATAGTATGTCAATAATGCTAAAATGATAGTTTCTTATTTCTTCTAGTTTCGCTTGAAAAAGGTCTTGTTCCTGAGACTTCAATGCCTTTACAATTTCTTCTAATGCATTTGTCGTTTTTCCCATAGCAGAAATAACAACTATCAATCGTTCTGAAGAGAAATTTTTGATTATCTCTGCGACATTCTTTACTGCCGAAGCATCTTTTACTGAAGCACCACCGAATTTAAAAACTTGCATATCGTAGAATTGCTTTCAACAAATGTAATTAGAATTATTTAACGAGTTAGTTTGAAAAACAGCAAACTATTTATTTTGTGGTAAACTCAGTAAGTTCACAAACAAGCGATATGCACCTGGGACACCTGCAGGCAATTCTCTAAAGAAAACCAAGCCAGTATAGACAAAGTTACCTTTTCCGTATTTTCCAATAATTAAACTTCCTTCATTAGGCTTTTCACCTTTGTCATTCATCGATAGAATGGATTCATACTCTTTTGAGGTGTCATCTGCGAAGTAAATTCCTCGTTCTTGTATCCAACCATCAAAATCTTGCTCAGTAATGATATTCGGATAGTTTAAAACGACATGTTTTGGATTGGTAAATTTCACTTTGGCTGTTTCATCGGTCACACGATCTCTTGAGATAACAAATGGATACGGTCCGATATCTCCTTTTAATGGGGCAATGCGGTTGTTGGTATTATATTGAACGATGAGGTTTCCGCCATTTTTAACATACTCCATCAATTTTTGATAGTGCAATGGAAGACGTTTATCCACATTGTACGCACGGATTCCAGTAATAATACTCGAATAAACACTCAAGTCTTCTTTATCCAAAAGATCATTGGTTAATAGCGTTACATCGTAGCCAATTTGTTGTAAGCAAGTAGCAACATCGTCACCAGCTCCTGGAATATACCCAATTTTTGTATTCGTTTTCTTTAAATCTAATGACACCAATTTTGCGTTTGCATCACTTAGAAAAAACTGATATGGAATGTGGTCATACTCGATTCGTGTAATACTTTTGTTGTAGGTTTCTCCATCGATATTTACGGACGCTTCAAGCATTCCATCTTTTCCATTCTCACTTGGAGAAACTTTTGCTTTAACTAATTGTTCATCTCCTTTTTTATCTAATTTAACGGCTGGGTCAGGAATAGTAATGGTCCATCCTTCAGGAGCTTTAATACTGATATTACCATCAATTTTATCTTGATTTGCGGTCACTGTAAAGGAAATTTCTTTCGCTTCACTTCCACTAAAAGTTAGCACTTTGTCAGAAAGATTAATCGTTACTGGCGGTAATACCTCCAACGGTCGATGTACTTCTCCTTTAATCGGATCGGTGTATTTATAATCAATAGGAATATAATAGGTCAAATCAACATTCTCTATCGTTAATGTAATCGTCTCTACATCTACAACTGTGTCTTGAGGTATTCCAATTAAACGACTGTCTTTAACCGTGTAAATTTCATTTTTAACAGGCTCTCTCAACCAATACGGATCGGAATAAATTCTGTAACTATCGGCTGTTTTTATAGAAGTTGTTTTATTAATCAGCGGCTGGTTTTGAATGAGAGGAGTATTGGTTAGTGTATTGAGCGATTTGACAACGACTGATATGGGTGCACGAAGAATAACTTGCGTGGTCACATCGAAAGCACCTATTGGTTGTGTACGATAATCATCTGCTGTTGCTTCCAACCAAATACCACCACACGCTAGAATGAGATTTTTACATTCTTTGATTTTTAGTGTTTTCCAATAAGCAGTGTACGAATCTTTCTCCTCTAATTTTAAAAGTGAGGTATAAATTTCCACTAAAGTTTTGACACTTTTCTCCGGATGTTGAGGTTGAAATTCACTTTCTAATCTATCCAATAATGTTTGAAGTGTGGTTGTGTTGGCAATTCTACTCCAAGAAGTGTTCACACCTTCTAGAAGATTATTCTTCAATTTTTCTCCTTTGAGAAATTTAAAATATTCGATATTTTCACCACGTTGCATTGCTGTTCCAAATCCTTGACTTTTATGCATCGTTCTGCTCATGGCAGCCATTTCACCATAACTCAATCCTAATAACGGGTTGAAACCACCAACATCGACTTTTAGTTGATTGGGTGAAGTTGTGTTATTTCCGCCAAAATTAAAGGTATTCCATAAGATACGTTTCGCTTGCCAAACTTCTGTTTCTTTTAGTTGTTCGGGAAAACGAGTTGGATCGGCAGCAGCATCGAATGCTTCCATCGCCAAAATTGCCGAAGCCGTATGATGTCCATGTCCACCTTCGCCAGTGGTAGGAAAACGACAAATTATGACATCTGGTTTAAAACGACGAATGGTTAAAACGACATCTGCTAAAATTTGTTCTTTATCCCAAATAGTGAGTGTTTCTTCCGGGTTCTTTGAAAACCCAAAATCTTTTGCTCTTGTGAAAAATTGTTCTGCGCCATCTGTTCGTCTAGCGGCAAGTAATTCTTGGGTGCGAATCAATCCCAAAGCTTCACCTTGCTCTTTTCCAATAAGGTTTTGACCACCATCTCCTCGCGTTAACGATAAATAACCTGTTCGATAGTGTTTCTCGTTGGCCAAATAAGCTAAGAGTCGCGTATTTTCATCATCTGGATGAGCAGCAATATAAAGGACAGAACCAACAGTGTTCAACTTCTTCATCTCATTGATGATTTTGGAAGAGCCCCATTCAGAAGTTAGCTGTGCATTTAGAAAAAAAGAAAAGAATAAAAGGAGTGTTAGAATGAAACGTTTGATAAACATAGTTCTGTAAGATTTTTAGACCGATAAAGTTAAAAGAAAATTATGGAAATGCCATTCAATTCGGACACTTCTCAACTAATAGGAAAAGATTTAACACTATTTAAAATCTTCAAATTGGAACCACTTGACTGATTTCTTGCCATTTTGATAAAAAGCATAATCAATTTCATTCCATTTTTTGGCTGCAATGAGTGCTGAAACAAATGAAATATATCGTTTTTCATTAATCACATTCATATAGTAGAGTTCTTTGCCAACGAGCAACATTGCCATGTGTTCACTGGAAACGCTTGTGGAATCATTTAATATCAATGAATGACATCTGGCACCATAACATTGTGTCCAATTCATAAACGCATTTTTAGCCGATGAAGCATTAGTAAACGTCCATTGCGCAAAGAAAGTGGAAGAAGAATTGTTTGTAAGGAGATATTTATAGGAAGAAACATTCTCGAATCGATCAACAAATAACAAGGAGTCGATTGCGATAAAATCAACTATTGGCAGCTCTAATTTTTCAGCAACATTTTGAAAAGACTCATCCAGTTCCAATTGTTTAACCTCTACTAATTCAGTATCTACTTTGTAATTTTCCGAACTTCCTTCCATCACTTCATCCATTGTAACGGTCTCCTTTTTGGTGGGCGACTGACATGAAGCGACTAAAAGAAATACCATCGTTAATGTCGATCCAAGAAAAACTCTTTGTGAAGAAAAGTTCAAGGACAAGGCTTTCGATGTTTTGGAAATCAAGGAGCTTACATTGGTAAGTGATTGTTTCAAAAACGAGAGTAACGTAGTATTTGGGCTTTTCTCGCAAAGATTAATAAAGAATAAAATTGTTTTCATTTTAAAGTTTTCGTGCAACCATTATGCCATCACGGATGGGTAATAAAATATTTTCTACGCGTTCATCCGCTTGAATCATCCGGTTATAATCATCGATAATCTGTGTGTCGATATCAAACGTTTGAACATCATCGATTACTTTTCCTGACCACAACACATTGTCCGATAAGATAAAACCACCTTTTTTGACTTTCGGTAATACCAGTTCGTAATAGTTGGGATAATTACGTTTGTCAGCGTCAATGAAGACTAAATCAAACTCCTCGTCAAGAGTAGGAATTACTTCCAGCGCATTTCCAATAATATAGTTTATCTGATTGGAATAATCCGATTGATCGATAAATGAACGCGTAAAATCTTCTAATTCTTCATTGATATCAATCGTATAAAGCATTCCATCTTCTTGTAAACCTTCCGCTAGACAAAGTGCAGCATAACCGGTGTAGGTTCCAATTTCTAAAATTCGTTGAGGACGCATCATCTTTGAAATAAGACTCAATAATCTTCCTTGAAAATGGCCACTCAGCATTCTCGGGTTAATCATTTTGAGATGTGTCTGACGATTCAATTCATACAAAAGAGATGATTCAGGTGAAGTTACTTTGTCGCAGTATGCGTCTATTGCTGGGTGAACGATATCCATATTGGTATTTTTATCAAAGATACTTTAAAAAAAGAAAAAACCTCCTTCGAAATATATCAAAGGAGGTTTTCAATTATGTAATTCGCCTCGATGTGTTATTCATATTGAATAACTTATTGAGGAAAGATATTAGTTCTTTACAAAGTGCTTAGTGTAAGATTGTCCAGCTGTAGCGACAGAAACTATATAACTTCCTTTTGCTAAGTTAGCTACATCCAAAGTTGTCTTTTGAACACCAGTATTTCCGTTTACTGTTTTTTCAATTAACTGTTTTCCAGATAAATCGTAAATTGTTACTGTGTAATCTGCTACGGTTGCATCCAATTCAACATTTAAAATAGATGTTGAAGGATTTGGATATACTGCTAAAGGATTAACTGTTTCTAATTCATTTGTAGATGCCACAGCTAAAGAATATTTGGCAGCGTTGTAAATCTCTCCAGTTTCATTATCAATTAATAAGATAACAGCATACATGTTGTTCTTATTTGATCCAGAAGGAATGGTGTAATTGAATGTGTAAGAAGCTTGTGTTGTCTCATCAATTGTAGCAGGAATAGAGTTTGCCTGACCATCATAACCACCTAAAAGAGCTCTACCAACATGGTCATAAACCATTTGATCAGCAGGTACGGTACCTGATAAGCTTTCATATCCTCCCATTGGTCCGTTACTACCTCCAGCAAAGTAATTTTTTTGTGCGTATCCGCTTCCTGTGCCAGAAACATTGTCTTCTACCATTACAACACCTAAACGTAGTGTGCTATTTGTAATAATGGTATTGAATTTTGCTTTAGCATTGATAGTAATGCTTGTTCCAGAAGACGAAATTTCTCCTTCAACGAATGCCAGTGTGTTTTTATTTTTACGTTGATTGAAATAACTCTCCATGTCTTGTACATCACCACCTAGTATCACTCTATCTACGTTACAACCAGGAAAAGCACTAAATCCTGCTCCATTATCATAAGGAGTAACAGCCATTGGATCATCATTGTGAACAGCAATACCAACGAATCCTGTCGGATGATTTTCATGCATCATCTCCATCGTCACTGCACCCATTGGACACCATCCACACCACGTTCCTGTACCTTCCTCAATTACAACAGTACGATCATAGGCTTCTGAAATAGTATTGAATTTTGTACCAGCAATAGTGTTGTCAGTTGTATCACTGTCATCATTACCATTTATTTTCAAAATTGTATGATCAATTGCTTTCTCAACGACTGTTGCATAATTTAAAGGTGTTGGGATTTGCACACTCTTTGTTTGAAGTGAAGGAATAGCAATAGTGACATCTTCTTCTACATCATTCGTTCCATCTGAATATTTCACTCGAATAGAAGAAACAGCATTCGAACCTTTATTGAATACTGTATATGTAATTGCATTATTAGTATTTAAAAGTGACAAACGGTTGTGAGACACCTTTTCTAAAGCAACATCATTTGATGCAAAAATAGCAACCTTAACATTATCAATAAATAATAAGTATTTGTCGTTGGCTGTATTTCTGAAAGCAATGTAAACATCTTCTCCAGCATAAGCTGTTAAGTTAATGTACTTTGTTTTCATTTCATCCGGATTTCCGGTTGATGTAAGTAGTTTAGTACCTGATTGAGTGAAGTTTGCAACAGTATTTGTATCAGTAGAAATCCAAACCTCATAATTATCTGGATAATTTCCATCAGGAGCCATATTATCAAAGCTTAATATATAATCTCCACCTACGGGTAATGAAATTTGTGGTGACACTAGCCAGTCATCTGATTTTCCAACGGGGCTATAGTAACTCGTTGAAACAGCTACTTTAGATATGCCGTTATTTGTGTAGTCACGGACAACCCAAGCGTTATTACCCATGAAATTCATAGAAGATGAAGGTGTTTTACCATCTATATTGTATTGTTTCCAATCCGTTGGTAAAGTCGTAGAAGATTCAAAGTCTTCAGAAAAAATTGTTTGCCCATAGCTGAAAGCTGCACTAAAAAGTAAACAAGGAAGTATAAATTTTTTCATATTATTGATTTTTAATAATGAAATTTAATCTATTTTTAAATACGGTCAATTAAAAAATTCTTATTTTTATCTCTCTGTATTATTTCTTGATTAAGATGACTTTAATAAAATCGTGTCGTGGGTTTATCCCTAAATTTGGCAAAGACTGTTGGCTTGCTGAAAATGCAACCATTGTCGGTGATGTTGAGATGGGAAACCAATGCTCCGTTTGGTTCAATGCCGTTATCCGTGGTGATGTAAACGCTATTCGAATAGGAAATACAGTTAATATACAAGACGGGGTCGTTATTCATTGTACATATGAAAAAACCAAAACTATAATTCATGATAATGTTTCTATTGGTCACAATGCCATTGTTCATGGCTGTACCATAGAAGAAAATGTATTAATAGGCATGGGCGCCATTGTCATGGATAATTGTCATATTTCAGCTAATTGCATTATAGCAGCAGGTGCTGTTCTTCTTGAAGGAACAAAAGTAGAACCTTGGAGTGTTTATGCAGGTGTACCTGCTAAAATGGTGAAAACGCTATCGAAAGATTTGTTTGATGGAGAAGTGAAACGAATTTCTCAAAACTACTTGATGTATTCTTCTTGGTTTAAGGAAGATAAATAAAACATTGAATACCCATAATCCCAACTAATTTTTATTTATCTGTTTTTTCTCAAAACAACAATAGGAACGTTATTCATTTACTTTCTTTTCAACTTGTTTATTTCTTATAGAGGTCAATTTTAATTTATACTTTAAAAACGAATAAATTTAAGGAACAATAATTATCTTTGGGGAAAACAAAAGAAGAATGGCAATTTCACAAAAGGAACTTGAATTTAATATGAATGAAGACCAAATGCGTCTTCGAATCTCAAAAATGGAACAAGAACTCGCCAAAGTTAAACTAGGTGGTGGAACAAAAAAAATAGAAAAACTGCATTCCAAAGGAAAATTGACAGCTAGAGAACGAATCGATTTATTGTTGGATAAAGATGCCGACCGAATGGAGATTGGTGCTTTTGCAGGATATAATATGTACCAAGAAGAAGGCGGTTGCCCTTCTGGAGGTGTGGTTGTGGTAATTGGGTATGTTTCTGGAAAACAATGTATTGTGGTAGCGAATGATGCTACTGTGAAAGCAGGAGCGTGGTTTCCAATTACCGCTAAGAAGAACCTCAGAGCGCAAGAAATCGCCATGGAAAACCGTTTGCCGATTATTTATTTGGTCGATAGTGCAGGTGTTTACTTACCGATGCAGGCTGAAATTTTCCCAGATAAAGAGCACTTTGGCCGAATCTTTAGAAATAATGCCATTATGAGTTCAGAAGGTATCGTTCAAATTGCCGCTGTCATGGGATCATGTGTTGCAGGAGGAGCTTACTTACCTATCATGAGTGACGAATCTTTAATCGTTGACAAAACAGGAACCATCTTTTTAGCAGGTTCTTACTTGGTGAAAGCAGCGATTGGTGAAAGTATTGATAATGAAACTTTAGGTGGCGCAACAACGCATACTGAAATCAGTGGTGTGTGTGATTATAAATCAGAGAATGACGAAGAATGTTTGAAAACTATTCGTTCATTAATGGATAAAATCGGCGCTTTTGAAACAGCTGGCTTTGACCGAAAAGAAGCAAAGCAACCAAAAGAAGATATTAAGAAATTACTAGGTCTTTTCCCTTCAGAAAGAAATAAGCCATATAATGTAAAAGAAGTCATCAAATGTTTAGTGGATGATTCTGAATTCACAGAATACAAAGCAGATTATGGAAAAACGATGGTAACTGCTTATGCGCGTATTGATGGTTGGAGCGTTGGAATCGTTGCCAATCAGCGTGAAATCGTTAAAAACGGTAAGAAAGAAATGCAGATGGGAGGTGTGATTTATAATGACTCGGCGGATAAAGCAACCCGTTTCATCATGAATTGTAACCAAAAAAATATACCATTAGTATTTTTGACTGACGTAACTGGTTTTATGGTCGGTTCAAAGTCAGAACATTCAGGAATTATTAAAGATGGCGCGAAATTGGTTAATGCCATGTCTAATTCGGTGGTGCCTAAATTCAATATCGTCATGGGAAATTCGTATGGTGCAGGAAATTATGCCATGTGTGGAAGAGCGTACGACCCTCGTTTGATGGTTGGTTGGCCAACTGCCGAAATCGCAGTGATGAGTGGTGCGGCAGCTGCGAAAACATTGTTGCAAATTGAGGTGGCTTCTATGAAGTCCAGAGGAGAAGAGATTACAGAAGAGCGTGAAAAAGAATTATTTGACACCATTAAATCACGTTATGATGAACAAATTTCTCCCTATTATGCAGCTGCTAGATTATGGGTGGATGCTATTATTAGCCCATTGGAAACACGAAAAGTGATTTCTATTGGTATTGGAATGGCAAATCATAAAAAAGCAGACAAGCGCTATAACGTTGGTGTAATGCAAGTTTGATTGAATTAGAAACTAAAAAATTAAAATTTAAAAAATAATAAATATGAATCTGTCTTGGCAATTTAAGTATTTCACAGAGTTAACAACCGTTGAATTTCATGATTTAATAGCATTGCGTTTAAATGCTTTCGTAATGGAACAAAACGCTAAGTATGTTGACTTGGATGGAAAAGATAAAAAATGTTACCACATGATTTGTCGTGATGGTTTTGGGAATATTGTAGCTACGGCACGTATCATTCCAGCGGGTATATCTTATCACGAGGTAAGTATTGGTAGAGCTGTTGTTGCTTCTGAAATTAGAGGTAATCAATTTGGAGTAGAACTGTTGAATCGCTGTATGATTTTTATTAAAGAAGAGTTCGGTGATGTTCCTGTACGAATCTCAGCTCAGAAACATTTAGAGAAATTCTACACACGATTTGGTTTCGAATCAACAACTAACGAATATGAAGAAGCAGGCATTCATCATGTTGAAATGTTATATACGCCTAAAAACTAATGTATGAAAAAAACGATTTTATTTTTAACACTTACAAGCATGCTTCCTTTGGGGATTTTTGCACAGAAAGGAACGTTTGATGTTTCTTATTTAGATAAATCGGTTGCCCCAAGTAAGGATTTTTATCAGTTTGCAAATGGTGACTGGGTGAAAAATAATCCAGTACCAAAAACAGAATCTCGATGGAGTAGCTTTAACGAATTAGAAAGAGATAATTACGTTAAAATTGAAAAAATCTTTACCGATTTGAAAAAAACAAAAGATCTTAGCGACCCAGCGGGTATCAATCTTTCTAATTATTATTTGTCCTATATTAACGATAATCGAAATAAAGAAGATTATGTTGGTTTGAAAACATTAATGGAGCTTAGTAATAACATCAATCTAGGAGAAAATACAAATTCGGTTGAGTTTGCTCGTTCTATCGCTTATCTTCATAAAATGGGGATAAATGTTTTCTTTTCTTTTGGTATTGACCAAGATTTAAAGGATAATAGTTTATATGTTCCTTATTTTTCTCAACCAAGATTAGGTCTACCCAATAAAGACTATTATCAGCCAGAGAAATTTAAAGAATATGATTCTGCTTATGTATCTTATATAGGTGGATTGTTCGCTAATCTAAAACCTACTGGAAATAGTAAGGATAATGCTAAAAGAGCCGAAGAAATGGGCAAACGTATGGCAGATGGTATTATTAAAACAGAAATGATACTTGCCGATGGTATGTTCTCTCCTGTTGAAATGCGAAATATTGCTAAAAATTACAATCCTATTCGTGTAGAGGAATTAAAGAAAGTAATGCCAAACTTTAATTGGGATGTTTATTTCAAAGAAATGGGAATCGATATCAGAAAAGCAAAATTCGTTGTGATTTCTCAAATGCCTTATTTTGAATTATTAAACAAATATTTTAGCGCTACATCTTCGAAAGAATTATTGACCTATGTTCAATATGTAGGATTGCGCTCTCTTGCTCCTTATTTGAATGATCAATTTGTTGAGAATAATTTCAACTTTTACAATAAGTTCTTATTAGGAAAAGAAATGCGTAAACCTATTTCTCACCAAGCAATAGATAATATTACACGTATGCCTTTAGGCGATGCCTTAGGTAAATACTTTGTTCAGTATTATTTTACACCTGAAGCTTCTGCTAAAATCAATACTTTAGTAGATGATATTACGGTTGTTTTGAAAGAACGCATTGAACATCTCACATGGATGTCTGAGGATACTAAAAAACAAGCATTAGTAAAACTGGGTACATTTACCCGTAAATTAGGATATCCTTCAAAATGGAAAGATTTCTCTTCGCTTAAATTATCAATGGATAATTTAACTGAAAATGTGATTGAATTGAGAAGATATGAAGTGCAAGAAAATTTGGATAAATTAGGTAAACCAATCGATAAAGAAGAATGGGGAATGCCTGCTCACATGGTGAATGCTTACTATAATCCATTGCAAAACGAAATTGCTTTCCCTGCTGGAATTATGCAAGCACCTTTCTTTGATGTGAACTATGAAGATGCTGTGAATTATGCGCGTATTGGAATGGTGATAGGTCACGAAATTACACACGGTTTTGATGATCAAGGTGCACAATTCGCTGCGGATGGTAGTTTTAAAGATTGGTGGACAGAAGAAGATATGAAAAAGTTTACTGAGTTAACAACAACGTATGGCGAAACATTTGGTAAGTTCTGCCCATTTGATGCTCAATGTGTTAATCCTGATTTGACAATGGGAGAAAATATAGCTGATTTAGGTGGTATTACACTAGCTTACCATGCGTATATGAGAACAGATGAGTTTAAGAAAGGTAAGAAAGTGAACGGTTATACACCGGCACAGCGTTTCTTCATCTCTTTTGCACAAATCTGGAAAGTCAATTATACAGATGGTGAATTGAAAAATAGATTAGCAAACGATCCTCATTCTCCAGGAATGTACCGTGTGAATGGTCCTTTAATGAATAGCCCTGAGTTTTTCGAAGCGTTCGGCATCAAAGAAGGTGATCCAATGCGAAATCCAAAAGGAAAAATGACCGTTATTTGGTAAGAAATACTTTATAAACAATTCAAAAGCCTTTCATTACTTTTAAGCGATGAAAGGCTTTTTTTTCTTTAAAATAAATCGTAGGCTCATTTTAATTTATTTTAACAGTTCCCAAAGAATTAATTTATCTTTGTTTTATGTGTGCAATTACAGGATTATTCGATACTCAAAATAACTCGTCAGAAGAAATTCTGAAGCAGATGACGGACACCATGATTCATCGTGGTCCAGATGGTGGAAAACAGGTTTTCTTTCCAATTGATACTGTTCAAATAGGATTGGGACACCGTCGTTTATCGATTATTGATTTAACGGAAGGCGGTACACAGCCCATGGAATTTGCGCCTTATTGGATTTGTTTTAATGGTGAGATTTATAATTTTCTATCTATCAAAGATGAGTTAACGGCGTTAGGACATACTTTTCAATCACATTCTGATACTGAAATGATTTTACATGCTTATTCTGAATGGGGAAAAGCATGTGTGGAAAAATTTAGAGGAATGTTTGCTTTCGTGATTATTAACATAGTTACTAAAGATGTTTTTTGTGTCAGAGATAGAGCAGGAGTAAAGCCTTTTTATTTCTACTTCGATGATGGACTATTTCTTTTTTCAAGTGAATTGAAAGCTTTTCATAAGCATCCTAAGTTCGAGAAGAAGATTGACTTGGCAGCGGTTGAAATGTTTATGCAGTTTGGAAATGTCCCAGCACCTCATACTATTTTTGAAAATACGTTTAAACTAAAACCGGGACATTTTATAGCGTTCAATCTTTCAGATTTGCATAACAAATCTATTTCTTTGGAACAACATGCGTATTGGAATGTATATGATGCTTACAATCAACCAAAGTTAGACTTGTCTTTTGAGGAAGCGAAAAAGCAAACAGAAATCGTTTTACAAGAAGCGTTTGAATTGCGAATGGTAGCAGATGTTCCCGTTGGCGTTTTCTTAAGCGGTGGTTTTGATAGTGCTGCTGTTACTAGTTTATTGCAGAAAGATAGAACACAGCAACTGAAAACATTCACCATAGCTGTTCCCGATATTGGATTGAATGAAGCACCATATGCCAAAGATGTGGCCAAACATTTAGGAACAGATCATACCGAATTTGAATGTTCACACAAAGAAGCGATTGATTTAATCGATGACTTACCTTATTACTATGACGAACCATTTGGTGACAGCAGTGCCATTCCAACAGGATTGGTGGCAAAAGTGGCGCGTCAACATGTGACGGTTGCTTTAAGCGCAGACGCAGGAGATGAGGTTTTTGCAGGATACAATCGCTACGATTATTTGATGCGGTATGGTAAAAAACTAAATCAAGTACCACCCTTTATCAGAAATATGATGGCTGGAACAATGGACATGATTAGTGCCGATTCCATTCCCGTATTTAAAAACAAATACAACTTCGCCAATAGATACGAAAAACTGAAAGCCTTATTAAAAAATCCATCTCCCGAGCAAATGATGTGGAGTTTGTCCAGTCAATTTGATGAAGCTGCACTTTCTCGCTTATTGAAAAATAGAAAATCACTGCCTTTATTAGCATACAATAGTAAAGAGTTAAGTAAAGAAAACTATTCACCATTAAGCTATATGATGGCTGTTGATTATCAAACCTATTTACCAGATGATATCTTAACGAAGGTAGATAGAGCTACGATGCGATTTAGCTTAGAAGGAAGAGAGCCCTTTTTAGATCATAAAGTCATTGAATGGGCAGCGAAATTACCCGATGATTTCAAGTATCAAAATGGGGTGAAAAAATACATCCTAAGAGAAATCGTTCATCAATATATTCCAAGAGAATTGTTAGATCGCCCTAAAATGGGATTTGCTATTCCATATGAAAAATGGATGATGGAAGATCTACGCTCTCGTGTAGAGGATTTCCTTTACGATGATACAATAGAAAAACAAGGGATTTTTAATGTTGCCGAGGTTAGAAATCTAAAAACACAATTCCTGAATGGAAAAAAAGAATTTGGCCTTAAAACCTGGTATTTATTGATGTTCCAAATGTGGTTTGACCGCTGGATGAAGTAAATTAGCATCCAATTCTTTTCACAAACTCATATGTTAAAAAAGGAGATTTCTTCTTATAAATAAATAAATAGTTATATATTCGGTGGAGGATTTTAGTTAATTCATATAACTAATATAACAAAATATTTATGTTTTTAAACTCATATTAATAGGTTTAAAAATTTCAGGGAGAAGGCTGAAAACCTGATTAAAGCAATAGAGTAAGCTTAAATAAAATTTTAATTTATGAGAATAAAAAATTACAAAATTAAAATTGCAAGTAGTACGCCTCCAAGTTATGGAATAGGTATGATGCGATTTTTAATGACGTTGACTATTTTAATGTGCACACTCACTTTCGGATTTGGTCAAGTACTAAGTGAAGGCTTTGAAGGAGCAGGAAATCCAGTTGGGTGGACTCAAGAACAGGTTTCCAGCACACAAAACTGGGATCTTGCAACAGCTAATGGAAGTGGTTTAATTACTCCACATTCTGGCGCTCAAATGGCAGAATTTAAAAACTCATCTACGGGTAGTGCTACAAAGTTGATTACCCCATCGATGGATTTATCAGGTGCCGCCAATCCTCAATTGACATTCTATTATGCGAATGAGAGTTGGTTTGGTGATATTGATGAATTAAGAGTGTATTATAAAACGAGTGCAGCAGGTAGCTGGGTACAAATAGGAAGCGATTATACCGCTGAAAAAACATCATGGGAGAAAGTAGAATTAATGTTACCGAACCCTAGTGCTGATTACTATGTTGCATTCGAAGCGACTTCAAATTATGCAAGAGGTTTAGATTTGGATGATATTACCATTATTGACCTTGTAGGCTGTACGGGTACACCAAACGCCGGAACTGTTGCTAATATGAGCGTTTGTTCTGGAATCAATTTTAACATAACTGCTATTGGTGCAGATGTTCCTGCTGGTGGTTTAACAAGAGCTTGGGAGTCATCAACAGACAACGTAACTTGGACACCAATTGCAGGCGCAAATACTGATTCTTATACGGTTGTTGGAGGTGTTTCTTCAACTACTTATTATCGTTACATATTAACGTGTAATGGTACGGATGCAGATACTTCAGCGGTTATAGAGGCTACATTAAAAGCGG
>JBEBRN010000006.1:0-71255 GCA_040394775.1 Taishania pollutisoli | reverse complement strand
CGATAATTAATCGAGATTATTTACATTGTTCAAATAGCCAGTCGTAGACTTCATTTCCTCTAAAGAATCGCTCCATCGCACCGTGATTTAGTCCTTTATCAATCGTAAAAATAAGATTGTCGCTCGAATATTTCTTAATGGCATTGACTACTTTTTGAGATTCACTTAGCGGTACAATACGATCAGCATTTCCGTGACGAATCCATAATGGAACGTGCGATAAATTCTCACCTAAACGCGTATCGCCACCACCACACATTGCCACAGCTCCAGCTACCATGTTAGGATAAGTTCCAGAGAAATTAATCGTTCCATATCCGCCCATACTCATACCAATCACATACAATCTCGTTGAATCAGATGGATATTTAGCACGAACACTGTCAATGATTTGTTTGATCGATTTGGGATTCCAACCGTTGTTGGTTTGTGGAGCAATAACGATAGCAGGAAAACTTCTTCCTTTGATGATTTCTGCCATCACACCATATTTCTTCAAGTTCTCTAGATTTGAGCCTGATAAACTCTTTCCATGGAGGAATACCATTACGGGTGGATGGTTGTTTAAAATACTATCCGCAGGTAAAGATAAGTAATAAGGATAAGTCGTCTCATTAAAATGCTGTTCTATCTTTTGACTGAAAGCCACGAAATTTACCAGTATAATAAGATAAAAGAGTCTATTTTTCATAAATGAATTACTTTTTAAATCATTCAAAAATAAGTATTTATAGACAATAGATGTGTATAATAGAGAGGAAGTTTTCAACACTTTTTAAGCGTTTTATTCCACTACTTTTCTTGGGATATCATGCGGTAACCGTGTCAATAATTCATAGTTTAATAGATTACTCATTTCTCCAAATGAAGCGACGGTAATTGTTTTATCCTTTTGATCACCAATCAAGACTACTTCATCTCCTTTTTTTACATTTTCGATATGCGTAATATCCACGCATAATGCATTCATATTAACAAGTCCGCAAATAGGTGCCTCCTCACCATTTATCAATACTTTTCCTACATTACTCAAATCTCTACTGTATCCATAAGAATAACCCACTGGAACGACGGCGATTTCCATATCTGTGTATGCTTGAAAGTTATTTCCATAGCCTATGTATTCGTTTTTCTCTACTTTTTTAATCGCCATCACTTCGCTTCTCCATTCTAACAAACGGGTAAGGTCAGTGTCATATTCTCTCACTTGCCCATTATAGCGGATTAATGTCTCTTCGTTTGGCCAAAATCCATATTGCATAATCCCAATTCTAACCATGTTACTGATGGTTTCGGGGTAATTCATTACGGCTGCTGAACAAGCGCTGTGAATATATTTAGCTTGTAAACCATTATTTGATATGACTTGAATGGCTTGGTTGAATTTTTGAATTTGAGACTGAACACGTTCTTCATTGATAAAACTTTCTGCGCCTGCATAATGGGTGCAAATTCCTTTTAGATCAATAAATTCTTGGTTTGTTTTGATATAATCACAAACTTTTTTTAGGGCATTGAATGAAATACCTGTTCTATTCATGCCCGTTTCCACTTCCAAGTGAATAATACATTTTTTATGGAATTTTTTCGCCATTTCAACCGCATTTTGAAGTCTTTCTAGGTCAAAAATGAAAAACTCAACCTCTTCCTTAATGGCCCATTCCAAGGATTCTCCTTCTACCATTCCCATAATCATGATCGAAACTGGTGTTGAGATTTCTTGACGAATGATATATGCTTCATCGGTCGAATAAACACCAAAATAATCGACGCCACAATTTACCGCCATTTGAACAAAAGGTGCAATTCCATGACCATAGGCGTTTCCTTTAACGACGCTACAAAATATCACCTTTTCGCCAATTTGATTTCGGATAAATTCTAAATTTTTTTGATACGCACTTTGTTTAATGATTAAGGAAGTGGTTTCGTACATTTTTTAATGATTTTGTTCTTTAATAATTTGGGTAAAAATGGCAATTCCAGTGGGTAATAGGTCATCCGGAAAATTGTAATCTGGATTGTGTAATGCAGGTTGGTTTTCGCCAGAACCTAAGCCAAACATACAACCTTTGAATTTAGTGGTGAAAATTCCAAAATCTTCGCCCCATTTGAAGGGAAAGGTTTGTTCGTGTAGATTCAGGTGAGCAGTTTTTGCGGCATTTCGAACATTTTCAACACATTCTTTTTGATTGATATTAGCGTAGAAATGAGCAGTAAAACGGTAGTCAAATTCCAACTGATGTCGCGTGCTGATGTCTGAAGCGTGTTGAATAATCAAATTTTGCAGTTCGTCCAAGTTTTCATTTGTCCAACTTCTGAGTGTTAAATGTATTTCAGCTTCGCCAGCGGAAATACCATAATCTTTACTTCCCATTTCAACATATATAGGCGTTGCCAATCTAAAGTTTTCCAATGCAGGATAATTATTTTGATATGCTTCAATTCCTGCTAAAATCTCTGCAACTGCTAAAGAAGGATTGTGTCCTTTTTCAGGTTCAGCAGCATGTGAAGTCTTCCCTTTTAGATGGATAATAATACTATTTACGGCCGCAGTAAACGTATTCTCTTTCACCACGACTTGTCCGAGTGGATAGCCGGGCAAATTGTGTAAAGCATATACTTCGTCTATTTTTAGATTTTTAAATCGCATGTCTTCCATCACTGCTTTTGCACCTTCACCGTTTTCTTCAGCAGGTTGAAAAAGTAAATACACTTTTCCACTTTTTGGTGGATTTTCAGAAAGCCATGAACCCACTCCAGCTAACATCGTTAAATGTCCGTCGTGACCACATTGATGCCCTTTACCTTTATGAATAGATTGATACGCAACATCGTTTTCTTCTTGTATGGGTAAACCGTCTAATTCTGCTCGAAACAAAAGTGTTTTCCCTTCCTTTCCAGAGTCGAAAAGTACTAAAACACCATTTCCACCGACTTGGGTTTCTATTTTGGTATAGTTTAATCCTTTGAAATAGTCAACAACCGAAGCGGCAGTAGCGACTTCTTCGCCTGAAATTTCAGGATGTTGATGTACATGTCTTCTTAATTTAATTAGTTTTTCTATCATTGATTTCACTACTTCCTCATTCAGTAGAGGTTCTAAAAAAGAAAGATTTTTTATAGAAAACGTTCCATTTAGAGAAGTTTCCTTTCGATTTGTATCTTCTAAAAGTATAAAAAAATATATGGTAAAGCAAAAGAATTGAATGATTGTTTGGAACGAAGTAGGTATGGAGTACTCCTGTTTTGCTTTTTATTTAATTTAGACAATTTTTTAAAACTGATTGTTATACAGGTACTTATGTGTGATGTTTTACGTTGCTTAAACTTATGATTTTGAAAGAATCTCTACATTAAGACACTTCTCCAAATGTCGGTTTAAAATATCTCCCATATTGGTGAATTTCAGAAATTCATTATCATTATGGTGAGCGGCCAATTCGCTGCGTAGAACGTGAATATTTTCATCTGTTGAAATTCGTTCTTTCCGCATAATTCGCAGTAAACTTCGGGTTCGAGCACGTGCTGCGAAATACCTTTTTTTCATGGCAACTCTTTCTTCCCGTTGGTACTGACTAACGATTTTTTCCGACACCAGTTCTTGAACTAAATTCACTAATTCGATATTGTCTTTATAAAATTGTGGTTTGTAGATATTTTTGCGTCCTTCAAAAGACTGTTGGTCGAAATCCATGGCGCGTAAACGGTATTGGATATTGTCAAAATCTTGCGTAATCTCTACTACGAAATTATAGGCACGCATATCACCCAATAAGCGAATGAATGTACGTTCATTGAATTTCACAAACTCTTTCGCTAAACGTAATCTATTTTCAATTTTCACTTTTTTATTTCGGAGAATAAAGTCATCTGCTGGGATTCCAACTATATGATCTTCAATTAAAGTTTGTTTGTCCACCAAGTAATTCACGCGATCAGGAGAAAAAATCTCTTCCAATTCTAGTCCGTAAATTCGAGAGGCATCCGCTTTTTTAACGTAGAAATAATCGTAATTTTCATTAATTTCATTCACGACACGCACACGGAAGGGTTGTGAATTTCCAAAAGAACAGAAATCAATACGGTCAATCTTTAGGTAGGGAATATTATCTCCTTCAGATAGGAGTTTTTGGTATACTTCGACCAAAGCCGCACTTAAAAAATGCAGGTTATCTTGATCGTACATCACCATGTGCCAAAGTGTTTTTTTTCCTTTTGCATCATTTAAAGGGCAAAGCTCCGTGTAGCGAGTAAGATCCTCATAGCAAATGGGAAGTGTTGCCAGTCGAGAATAGTTTTTCAAATGCTCTTTGAGTGCTGATTTAATTGGATAAGTTGGTTTTTTGTATTTTAAATGATTGAACTCCATGGGATTGTTTTGTGAAGGAATGATTGTCTGAAAATTTAGTTAACTACAATTTGTAGGAGACTCACTACCTTCTTTTTATTATGTTTTGTTTTTCAATCCTAAAGATAGACAAATCCAGTTAAATAGCGAATTACTTTCAATTTGTCCTGAGTATTCTTGTTGTACCTTTTTTAAATAAGTGGAGCGTTACTTTATGGAATGATTTCGAGGTAACACAAAGGCATAAAAAAAAGCGGATAGCTCTAAACTACCCGCTTTTCAATTATTTTAGACTCTTATTTTGTTAAAGTATAAGTGCTTTTAGAAGTGGATTTAGCAGTTGTAGTTCCACCTCCAGAAGTATATGAATTTGTGTTTGCACCATCAAGACTCAATATTAGTTCATTCTTCTTAGACTCTGTAACGATATAGATAAATGAACTTTCTCCGTCAAGGTAAGTGTCATTATCAAAAGAAGTAGTAGTTGAAGAACCACTACTGTAGCTTGAAGAGTAATTATCTTGTAAGATATTAAATACAACTCTTTCATTGGTTTTATAGTCCTTACTAACACTCTTTAAAAAATCCCAAGTTCCAGAATCGGTTCTAGTTCTTTTTGTAGAAATTGATCCGTCTGTTTCAGTTGTTATAATAGTACGTGTCCAAGTACCATCTTTTTTAATAGTCCAAGACGCTTCATTAACAACTACTGTTTCTGTATCAGTAGAACCACCAGATGTTTCGGACTCAGTCATTACTGAACCATTTATCTTAGTTGTATTTGTATAGTTTGAGACTAAATTAGTCCAAGTTTCTTCTGATGAACTAATTGTCCATTCACCATCCATTTTTCCTTTTGTGGTTTTCCCACAAGAAGTAACAATACTAGCAGCAAACGTAATTGCAACAAACATGTAAATTAATTTTCTCATAATTTTAATAGTTTTAATTTATAAATAATGGACAAATTTAGTTAATTTAATTAAAATTTACACTTTTCCTTCTTTTTTTTAAAAAAATACGAATAATTACGTATACAAATCAATTGCATTTTTGAATCAATTATCATGTTTTACCCATCATTTTAAAAGTAGAGAATTCTTTCTCCTAACGATTTTAAAACGTTTTTAAGTCATTTAACACGCTCCATTTTTCCAATATACAATCGTTAACACTACATAAAAGCAGATTATAATTCTTAAATTCATTACTTTTGCACTATGAAGACAAAATCCTTAAAGAAAAACAAGGTTAATGTAGTGACGATGGGCTGTTCCAAGAATGTCTATGACTCCGAAGTTTTAATGGCGCAATTGAAAGCCAATAAATTTGAGGTGGAACACGAATCGAAAGAGGATGATGCAGAGATTGTAATTATCAATACCTGCGGATTTATCGATAACGCTAAACAAGAATCGATTGATACCATTTTACGTTTTGCAGATGCAAAGACGGAAGGTCATGTCGATAAACTATATGTTACCGGTTGTTTGGTGCAACGCTATAAAGATGATTTAGAGAAAGAAATTCCAGAAGTAGATGCTTTTTTCGGAACACGTGAATTGCCACGACTGTTGAAAACCTTAAAAGCGGATTATAAAAAAGAATTGGTCGGTGAACGTCTATTAACGACACCTGCTCATTTTGCCTATTTTAAAATTTCTGAAGGGTGTAGTCGCCATTGTTCTTTTTGCGCCATTCCATTGATGCGAGGTTTACACGTTTCTATTGCGATGGAAGATTTAGTGAAATCGGCAAAAAGTTTGGCTGCGCAAGGTGTGAAAGAATTGATCCTTATAGCGCAAGATTTGACGTTTTACGGAATTGATTTATATAAAAAACGCAACTTATCGGAGTTGTTGGAAAAATTAGTAGAAGTGGAAGGCATTGACTGGATACGTTTACATTATGCTTTCCCTACCGGTTTTCCGATGGATGTATTAGACGTGATGAACGATAATCCGAAGATTGTAAAATATTTGGATATGCCGTTACAACATGGTTCAACAAAGATTTTACAAGCGATGCGTCGTGGAATTACACGTGAGAAAACGGAAGCGTTAGTGAATGAAATCCGTGCAAAAGTTCCGGGTATTGCTATTCGTACGACCATGATTGCGGGTTATCCAGGTGAAACGGAAGAGGATTTCCAAGAAATGTACGACTTCGTGGAAAGAATGCGTTTCGATCGTTTAGGAATTTTTACTTATTCGCATGAGGAAGATACACACGCTCACAAATTCGAGGACGACGTTCCCGATACAGTGAAGAAAGAACGTGCCGATGCGATTATGGAATTGCAGTCAGGTATTAGTCTTGCATTGAACGAGCAGAAAATTGGAAAGGTTTTCAAAGTACTTTTCGATAGAGTAGAAGGACACTATTTTATTGGCCGTACTGAGTTTGATTCTCCAGAAGTCGATAACGAAGTGTTGGTAGAAAAAACAGATGATAATTTCATTCGAATTGGTGACTTTACAAATGTGTTAATCACGAAAGTAGATCACTATGATTTATATGGAGAAATTGTTGAATAATGGCTGATTTTGAAGGAAAAACAATTTGGGTGACAGGTGCTTCTTCTGGAATAGGAAGAGCGTTTGTGGAAGAATTGGATAATAACTCTGACGTTCGATTTATTCTTTCTTCTCGTAAAAAAGAAGATTTAGAACAATTAAAGAATAGTTTAAGAAATCCTTCTCATCATCTCGTCATTCTGATTGACTTAGAAAAAAGTGAAACCATCGAACAAGCGGTGGATGAAGTGAAGTCTCTCAACTTGACCATTGACTTTCTATTCAATAATGGCGGTGTGAGTCAACGCGCAGAAGTGATGGAAACTAGTATCGAAGTGGATCGCAAAATGTTTGAAATTAACTATTTTGGCAATATCTACTTAACGAAATTGGTTTTACCTATGATGGTCAAAAATCAAGGTGGACATATCATTGTAACGTCGAGTATCGCAGGAAAATTTGGTTTCTTTTTACGCTCCGCATACAGTGCTTCCAAACATGCTTTACATGGATTTTATGAAGCGTTGCGATTAGAAGTGGAAAAACAGAACATTCATGTCACTATTCTTTGCCCTGGAAAAATAAATACACCTATTTCACAATCTGCCTTAACAGGAGACGGTTCCGCTCATGGTGTGATGGATCACAATCAAGCGACTGGAATGCCAGCGAATGTTTGCGCTCAGAAGATTATCAAAGCAGTAAAACAAAATAAGAAAGAAGTTTTGATTGGAAAAAAAGAAATTCTAGCTGTTATATTAAAACGCTTTTTGCCTCAAAACCTTTTTTGGAAATTGATGAAGAAGCAATCTCCGGTTTAAGCATTTCCACCTTCCGATAACTTAAGTGAGGAATTCGGCATTTTTATATCCGCTTCTTCCAAACGTGATTTTGCTTGTTCCATAATCGCCCAGTGAATATCCCAAAAGACATCTACACTTGCAGTAAATCGAATAGAAAGTTTGATGGCGTTTAACGTCATTTCATCTACTACTACTTGAGGAGCTGGATCTTTTAATACGCCTTTTTGTTCGAGTGTTAATTTCATCAGCGTTTCCAAGGCTTTTTTAACATCACTTTCGTAGTGCACAAAAAATACAATCTTATCTTTTCGGATACCTAATTGAGTATAATTGATGATTTGGTCATTGGATAATTTACCATTCGGAATAACGGCTAAAAGGTTGTGAAATGTCACTAACTTAGTATAAAAAATCGTAATTTCTTTTACGGTTCCAGAAACACCATCAGCTTCAATCCAATCTCCAATTTTAAAGGGTTTCATTAAGATAATCATGATACCTCCAGCGAAATTAGCGAGAGAGCCTTGTAGTGCTAAACCAATCGCTAAACCTGCCGCTCCTAATAATGCTACAAGAGAAGAAGTCGCGACACCTAATTGCGAAATCACGGTAATAACTAAGATAATCTTTAATCCAAGATCAATAGCACTGAGTAAAAAACCTCTTAATGCTTCGTCATAATCTCTTCGAATGAACAGTTTTTTTAGGCTACTAATAAGTCTTTTTATAACCCAGATACCAATGATAAAAATAACAATCGCTATTACTAATTTAACAGAATAGTCGACGAAAAGGTTGAAATATTTGTCAATTAAAGATTGGAATTTTTGCATAAATGTGTTGATTATTGTTTGTTTTTTAGTGTTTTTTGTTTAAAATTAGTCATTTTTAGCACAATTCTTAAGAATTCATGTTTTTTGTTACTGACTAATTGCAAATATACAACAACGTTTGTCGTAGGAGTTGAATGTTATTGGAATCTTGTTAAGAAAATGCCAAATAAGTGTCGTGAGAAATAAAGAATCATTTTTTTTAAATAAAAATAGCGCCCTTCGAAATGTTGTGTTAAAACAAACATCTCAAAGAGCGCTACTAAAAAAAAATATATGAATTACTTTAAAAAGGGGGTATTATTTCCAACCGCCTCCTAATGCTTTATAGATACCTATCTTAGATTCTTTTTCTTTTAATTGTGTTTCCACTAACTCAATTTTTGCTTCTAGCGTTTCTCTTTGAGTCAAAAGAACTTCCATATAATCGGCTCGAGCAGACATGAATAAATATTTCGAAATAACAACCGATTGATTCAGAATGTCCACTTCATTCGATTTCGTCTTATAACTATCCGAATAGTTTTTGACACTTGCCAATTGATTATTCACTTCCATAAAAGCGTTCAGAATCGTTTTCTGATAGTCTACTAAAGCTTGAATCTTCTTCGCTTTTTTAGTATTATAGGTTGCTTTTATAGAATTCCGGTTGATTAACGGTGCAAATAAGTCTCCCAATAAGCTGTAAATCAATGAACTTGGATTGAACAAAACTGTTGGATTAAATGCTTGAAAACCTACATTGGCATGAATTCCTAAAGTAGGATAAAAGTTAGCTTTCGCCGCTTTAACATCTAATTTTGCTGCGATAAGCTCTTGTTCCGCCTTCCGAATATCAGGACGATTCTGTAATAGCTGATCGGGATTGCCCGTCAATATGGAATCGATTAAAACGGTGTTCATACCATCTGAATTTCTGTCTACATGTTGCGGGAATCGACCTACAAGAAAGTTGATTTTATTCTCTGTCTCGACAATTTGTTGCTTGATTTGATATTGTCTGTTTTGCGTGTTCAGAAGTTGTGCTTCAAAACGATTGACTGCAAGTTGACTCACTCTTGCCGCCGCTTTTTGTTGTTTTACCACCTCTAAAACATCAGTTTGAATGTCGATAAATTCATTGATGATGTCCAGTTGTTTGTCGAGCGCTAATAATTCATAATAAGAAGTGGCAATTTCTGAAACGAGGTTGGTCACCATAAAGTTTCGACCTTCAACAGAACCTAGATATCGAGCCGCCGCCGCATTTTTACTGTTGCGTAGTTTTTTCCAGATATCTATTTCCCATGAAAATTGCGCACCAATAACAAAATCACCAAAGGGCTCAGGAAATGCTTGATTATCTTTGATGTTCAACTGATGCTCAATAGCTCCATTTCGAGTGTATTCGCCTGACTTCTCCAATCCTGCGCCAACGCCAATTCCTCCAGAAGGTAAATATTCTCCTTTCCGAGCTCTCACTTCATTCTTAGAGATTTCAATCTCTTGCATCGTTATGCTCAACTCTTGATTTTTGCTTAACGCTGAATCGATTAAAACGGCTAGCTTATCATCTGTGAAAACAGTTTTCCAACTGTTGTTAGCAATCGAAACAGTATCTTGTGAAGCGGGAGTTTTTAAACCAGCTTGCACATACTCCTTTCCTTCATTTCGAGTTTCGTCTTGCAGTAGTGTTCTAGGGTTATTACACCCCAAAACAATACCGAAAAGTAGCAGTGCTACCAACTTATAACGTGATTTATAAATCATTTTTTTCGGGATATTTTTCTGATTAATACTTTAAAATAACTAGGCTTTTGAACTGTTGACTCTACAAATTCAGCAAAATCTTCGGTTAATGGTGAACTTTCCTGATCTCTGATGTAATACTTACCTTCTGCGATTGTTCCAAAAATGTAGTATAATCCAGGAACAATGATGACACCAAATATGGTTCCTGTAATCATTCCACCCAATGCTGACGCACCAATCGTGTGATTACTTACTGAACCTGGGCCAAAGGCTGTTACCAATGGAATAAGACCCGCGATAAATGCAAGAGAGGTCATTAAAATAGCTCTAAATCGTATTTTGGATCCTTCAATGGCTGCTTCTAACACACTCATTCCTTGCTTGTGTTTTATGACAGCGAATTCGACAATCAAAATGGCGTTCTTTCCGAGGAGCCCGACCAGCATGATAAGCCCGACTTGTGCGTAAACGTCATTCGCCAATCCCATCATTTTTAGCAATAAGAACGAACCTAATATTCCAAATGGCAATGATAAAATAACGACTAATGGAATTAAGAAACTTTCATATTGAGCGGCCAATACTAAATAGGTGAATAATAAAACGACCGCAAAAATAACAATCGCTTCATTTCCTCTCGATGCTTCTGTATAAGACAAACCTTCCCAAGCGATATCATATCCTTTAGGCAATGATTTAGCGGCTACTTCTTTTATCGCATCAATAGCGTCACCTGTCGTATAACCTTTAGCTGGAACACCACGAATAGCGGAAGAGGTGTAAAGGTTAAATCGTGTAATCTCATTCGGGCCTTGCGATTTCTTCATGGTCATAAACGATGAATAGGGCACCATCTCACCTTGATCATTTTTGATATACAACTTCATAATGTCCGACGGTAACTTACGGTATTCTGGAGCCGATTGTGTGTAGACTTTCAAGAAGTTGTTAAAACGTGTAAAACCTTGTTCGTACGTACTACCAATCAAAATGTCTAAGTTGTCCATTGCTTTACCGATAGAAACGCCTTTTTGCATCGCTTTCAAGTTGTCAATTACTAACTCATATTGTGGATAATTCGCCGCGTAAAAAGTAAACAATCCAGAAAGTTCTTTTCTTTTTCCGAGTGCTTTCATGAAATTATCATTCACTTTACTAAACTCTTGATAATCGGTTTCTTCTCCTTTGTCTAACATACGAAGCGAGAAACCATCAGAAGATCCATAACCTGGAACAGCTGGTGGTTCGAAGAATTCCACTACTGTACCTAAATCTTTTGTCTTTTCTTCGAGTTCTTTTACTACTTGATGTACGTTGTTTTTTCGTTTCGACCAATCTTTAAGGTTGATAATACACGTTCCTGCATTCGATCCACGCCCTTCTGTCAACACTTCGTATCCTGCCAATGAAGTAACGGACTGAACACCTTCTACTTTTTCAGCAATACCCTGTAATCTTCTGGAGATTTCATTTGTTCGTTCCAATGTTGTTCCGGGAGGCGCTTGAATAATAGCGTATATCATTCCTTGGTCTTCGTTGGGTACAAATCCTGCGGGAAGCGTTTGATTCACAAAGAATATACCCACACAAAATGCAAGTAAAACGCCGTAGGTAACCACTCTTCGACTTACAATAACATTCAAAAGTGACGTATATTTACCCGTCAGTTTTTCGAATATTCTGTTGAACCAATCGAGAAACATGTTAATAGGCGTTTTTTTCTTCTTCTTCCCATGATTATTCTTCAAAATCATCGCACATAAAACAGGTGTTAATGTTAAAGCTACCAGACCTGATAATACGATAGAACTCGCCATGGTTATAGAGAACTGTCGATAGAATACACCGACGGGGCCAGACATAAATGAAATAGGGATAAATACAGAAGTCATTACCAAGGTAATAGCGATAATGGCACCGCTAATTTCGTCCAATACTTCTTTCACGGCTTTGTAGGGACTCAGATCTTTTTCTTCCATCTTGGCGTGGACGGCCTCGACGACGACTATGGCATTATCGACGACAATACCGATCGCTAATACCAATGCAAATAATGTAATCATGTTGATGGTAAGACCAAACATCTGCATAAATATAAATGCCCCGATGAGTGAAACTGGAACCGCGATGGTTGGAATTAAGGTGGAACGAATATCTCCTAAGAAGATGTACACCACTAATGCAACCAAGATGAAGGCTTCAATTAAGGTATGAATAACCTTTTCAATGGAAGCATCCACGAATTTAGAAACGTCGTAATTGATTTCATAATCCATTCCAGCAGGAAACGTTCCTTTCATTTCATCTAATTTCACTTTTACAGCGTCAATTACTTTACTCGCATTACTTCCGATATTTTGTTTCAAGACAATAGAAGCAGATGGATAGCCGTCTTTATTGGAATAAATGTCAAAGAATTCACTTCCTAATTCAACCGTGGCAATATCCTTTAATTTTAAAATTTCACCATCCGAATTGGCCCGAATAATAATGTTTTCATATTCTTCAGGCTTATTATATCTTCCTTTATAAGAAAGTACATATTCTAACGATTGCGGACTTTTACCAGAACTTTGTCCTAAACGTCCAGGACGCCCAATGACACTTTGCTCATCGATAGCAGCCATTACGTCATCTGTCGAAACTTTGTACGCACGCATTCTATCGGGTTTCAACCAAATACGCATCGCATATTTTCTACTTCCTAATATCTGTGCACGTCCCATACCATTAATACGTTGTAATTCAGGTATAATACTGGTATTGGCATAGTTATATAGAAATTTTTCGTCGGCATTTTTATCCTTACTATACAAGTTGACATACATCAACATACTAGGCTGAATTGGCGTAATGATAACCCCTTCACGTTGTACTAACGGCGGCAGGTTATTCATCACTTGGTCAATCCTCGTTTTGATGTTTACCACCGCATCACTTGGATTGGTGCCCGGTTCAAAAATTATCTGAATGGTTGCTTCACCCGCACTAGTGGCATCGGAGACTATGTAACGCATTCCTTGCACACCATTAATCGCTCTTTCCAAAGGAATAAGGGTGGATTTTACCAATACATCCGAACTTGCACCAGGAAATGCAATAAATACATTCACTTGTGGTGGTGCAATTTCAGGGAACTGAGATATTGGTCGGGTATTAATTGCTAGGAATCCCATAAAGAGAATAGCTAGCGATAGCGATAGTGCTAAAACGGGTCGTTTAATGAATTTACTAAACATGTTTTTTATCTTTTAGGTTCTTATTTATTCAGAGAATAAAGCGTTCATTTCCGCTAAAGCAGCATCAACACTTTTGAATGTGTACTTTATTTTTTGATTGTTTTCTACTTTTCGCAATCCTTCTAAAAGAACTTTATCATTCACCGTTAATCCTTTTGAAACGACATATAATTGAGGTAATTCTGTTAAGACTTCTATTTCTCGTGTATGAGCAACATTGTTTTTATCGATTACATAGACATATTTTTTGTCTAAAATTTCAAATGTTGCTTCCTGCGGAATAATGATGGCGCCTTTTAAATCAACAGGCATTTTAATATTTCCTGTTTCACCATGTCTTAAAATTCCTTTTGAATTATCGAAAGTTGCTCTAAAAGCAATATTTCCCGTTTCGTTATTGAAATCAGCTTCAATTGTTTCAACGTTACCATCTTTTGGGAAAAATTGGTTGTTCGCCATTAATAATTTTACTGGTGGTAATTTTTCGTTGAGTTGTTTATAGTTTAAGTATTCCGCTTCTGGCACATTAAAATACACCCAAACTTTACTGTTGTCAGAAAGTGTAGTTAATAAATCACCTTCATCAAGCATACTTCCTAAACGCACACTGAATTTTCCCATGTATCCATCGAAAGGTGCTCTGATTTCGGTAAAACCGACATGCGTATTAGCCAATGCTAATTCCGCTTTCGCTTTTTCTAATTTTGCTTTTGAAAGCGCCAATTCACTAGGAGAAACAATGTTGTTATCCGCTAATCTTTTGGTGGTTTGGTATTCGATTTCGACGTAGTCTTTTTCTGCCTGTGCTTTTTGCGCTTCCGCATTATAAATAGAAGCCATGATTTTAAACATCAACTGACCTTTCTTTAAAAACTGACCTTCGTCCACATAAATATTTTGCAAATATCCTTTTTCTAATGCTCTAATCTCAATGTGTTGAATAGAGTTGACTTGACAGACATAATCTTTATAAATGATTGTGTCTCGTTGGATAGGGGTTGTTACAACGAATTTAGAATCTTCTTCTGGCTGAACAGTGTTTTTACAGCCAATGGTCAATAAGAGTGCTGATAAGCAAACTAAAATTGAATACTTTTTCATGAATGAAATAATTAAAATATAAATTGATTTGTTTGTGTAAAAAGCACCTGAGAAACGGAATGTTATCCAGCGTACTTTATAACAAGTTGGTTATAAAAAGCAACGATTAGTGACGTGCGAGACTATTCAATACCAAATATTTCTTCAACACATCGAAGGTTGTTACGCTAATTATAACAGGAAATGAGGAGATTCTAAATGATGATCTGCTGATGCTGAATCCACAAAGAGATTTTGTAGAATATAGGCGCATAAACAGCAGGTCGTTTTATGACGTAAACTGAGCTTGTGAAAAAATTACAAATCAATGCTGGTTGACCAAAATCTAAATAATCAACAGGCGTATCATCTTCGGAAGAATCTTTAAAGAGATTGTCTTTATTAGAAGTTTGTGAGATGAATTTCTCAGTTTGGCCTTTATACTTTTTGTGATTAATTTTGTCAATTTTGACTAAAAGTTCTTCACTCTTCGTATTGAAAGAATTAAAAGTGACATTACTACTCCATAACAAAACTGTTATTAAACCTAATAGGCGAATAGAATACATTTTTAATTTCTTCATTTGCACTACAAAATTGGATAAATTAGAACTTTAGTTTTCTATAAAAATGATACTTTAACAAAAAAATAAATTTTTTACCTTCCAACGAATATTTTCTTTTCTGCCTAAAACACCTTCTTAAATTAAGTTGAATACCATTAACTAAAAATTTGAAGTATGATTTATTGACTAAAAAAGTCCTCTCACAATTAGATACTAGCCTAATAGCGTAACTAATTCTAGGACACAAAGTTTTGTAATAACATTAAATTTGTGTCATGAGTTTACATCGAAGAAAATAGAATCAAGAATAGTATGATGAATAAGAATGGATAAAAAATATACTTTGCATTAGATACAAATTGTAACTCATCACCTCAAAATAAAATGATCTCTGTCACTTTTGCTACATTAACTTCATTTTATTTTCAATAGCTTTGTTTTTTGATTCTATAAAAAAACAATTACCTTAAACAACTCACAAATACAATCATAAAATGGAAAAATTTGACCGTAAAAAGCATTGGGAAACCATCTATCAGACGAAAGAATTAAAAGAGGTGAGTTGGTACCAGCCTACACCAGAAACGTCGTTGAATTTTTTAGAGGAATTTAAGGTACCCAAAACGGCAAAAATTATTGATGTTGGAGGAGGAGATAGTTTCTTTGTGGATCATTTACTTCAATTAGGTTATAAAGATATTACTGTTCTCGATATTTCAGAAGTAGCCATCGATAAAGCAAAGAAACGACTTGGTGCTCAGGCGAATGAGGTTAAATGGATAGTGGCTGATGCAGCGTCTTTTCAACCGACGGAGAAATACGATTTTTGGCACGATCGTGCTGCCTTTCACTTCCTGACAGATGAAAATGAAATTTCAAATTATCTAGAAACAGCCCAACATGCGATTAATCCTTCAGGTGTTTTGGTGATTGGAACGTTCTCCGAACAAGGGCCTACAAAATGTAGTGGAATTGACATTAAGCAGTATTCTGAAGGAACAATGAAAGAGCAATTGGATTCGTTTTTCGAAAAGATTAAGTGAAAAACAGTAGATCATCAGACACCTTCTGATAAAATTCAGAATTTTGTTTTTTGTAGTTTTAGGAAGGTCGAGTAGGCGAGACTCTTAAAAAGAATTTGCTTGAACTTGCTGCTCAATCCAACGATAGAGTTTTTGAATACCTTCTTCCAACTTTAATTGAGGTTCCCAACCGAGTTCTTTTTCGATGAATGTATTATCGGAAGAGCGACCTCTCACGCCTGTTGGACCTGTAATCATCTTAAGTTGAATGTCGGATTTGTTCGCCACTTTTGCGATCAATTTTGCAAATTCCTTGATAGAAATCATTTCTTCGGAACCAATGTTGTATGGACCTGTTTTGTCTGAGCGCATCAATTTTGTAACGGCATCCAAACAATCATCGATATACAAAAAGGAACGGGTTTGTTCGCCGTCTCCCCAAATCTCGATGGTACCATTTTTATCAGCTTTCGCTACTTTCCGACACAAAGCAGAAGGTGCTTTTTCCTTTCCGTTATTCCAGGTCGATTCTGGTCCGAAAATATTATGAAAACGGGCAATCTTAACGTTCAGTCCAAAATTTCGCTTGTAGGATAAATACAAACGCTCCGAGAACAATTTTTCCCAACCGTATTCGCTGTCAGGCTCCGCTGGATAAGCAGAAGGTTCATCGCATTTTGGATTGTTCGGATCTAACTGATTGTATTCAGGATACACGCACGCAGATGAAGAGAAAAATATGGCTTTCACGTTCTTTTCAGATGCTACTTTGGCCACATTTAAATTGATTTGTGCTGAATTGTGCATCACATTAGCATCGTTCAATCCCGTAAAAATATAACCCGCGCCACCAACGTCACCAGCTAGTTGGTATAATTCATCGATGTCGTGGTCAATTTGTTGTTCGGTGAAATTTGCATCTCTCAAGTCGCCCACCACAAATTCGTCCGCTTCACTTTTCGAGAATTCAGGCAATTTAATGTCAATTCCTTTGACCCAAAATCCTTCTTGCTTTAGGCGTTTTACCAAATGATGCCCGATAAATCCGCCGGCACCTAGAACGATTGCTTTTTTAATTTCATTCATTTTATAAGGAAATAGTGAATGTAATAGTGTGTATTTTAAATCGTGCCCATATGAAAATCATGTCGTTCATCCGTTTATTTTTCAAAAAAGCGTGCAATTTTCCACCGAAGATAATAAATAAAGGACTTTAAATTCCTTTTTTCCATTTTGGATGCACTATTTTCAAATATTGGTTGAATTTTTTTTAAGGCGTTGACATATGTTTCATATTCTGGATTCGCTGCATGATTTTTTTTTGAAAACTCCAACATCGAAAGCGCCGCAAAATGAATGAATACCAAAGGATTTCCGTTGATTAGTAATTCATTTTTTTCGTTTCGACTTAATTCACTTTCTGGGCTATTCCAACCAGCAAAATTGCATCCTCGGTTTTTAATAATTTCAACATTATCAAACAAAATCGGAACTAAGTCTAAGTATTTTTGATCATCAAATAAACCTCGCCAAAATGCTTTTTTGACATTGTATAAACAGCAATTTGCCCACCATTCTAAAATTGGAATCGCATTTTTGTTAGCACCAAAAAAACCAGCATTGTACAAACCTACACGAAAGTTGGCTTCCAACCAATTTTGTTCATTTTTAGGGTCTGCTTTATAAAAATGGGGCGTCAGAAGAAATGAAGCTGTTTCTAATTTTTGAAATAGGAAATCAGGTGAATTATAAAAGAAAATGTCGTTATCCACATAAATAACTTGATCGTAGCCTTGCTCGAATAAAAACTGAATATAAACAGGTTTTAGCGCCCAACGAAGTTTGTCACCTTTGTATTTACTTTTAATTTTTTTAGCAAGATCAGATTGTAAATCCGACAAGAAATGGGTGTGAAAAGTATCGTTTTTCTCCTGCTGATTTTCATCTGTCATCAAGTAAAATAAGTCCACATCGGAATAGGAGGCAACTGAATTTAAAAGTGCTTGACTTTTAAATAGATGACTTTGGGTCGATATAGTGCAGATGGCTTGTTTCACGATTTAAAATTAAGGATTTTTTTGGATGTTTTCAATTCTCATCATTTACCTTTTCCATGAGTTGATTCCAAAAAAACCACTCTTCATCTCCAAAATGGTGATAAACGTGAATCAAATTTGCTTGAATGATTTCATTTGAGCTCAATTGAATTTTATTATTATCAGTCCAATTCAAATATGGATTGTGATAGTCAGCAATTAAATTCCATTTTTTATCTAAAGTCGGATGATTTTCCAATCCAAACTTCCAGACAGTAGCAATCAATGTTCCTTGATCTCTGGTTTTCCAATCTGAATCTTTAAAAATTTCCATCGTATAATTGAACCAATTGGAAAGAAAATCGTGAGAATTATCGTCAAATAGAAAGACACCTCCATTCCAATGTTGGAAATTGGCGTTTTTCACTTCAATCTGAAACTTTTTAGCAATTAATTCTTTGAGATGAGGACATTGATCTTTCCAAATACTTCTACCGTCTTGTAATTCAGGTTCTTTTTTAAAAAAATTCCATTTGAGCTCAAGCTCTTTGGTAATCTTTCTTATTTTTAAGTCGGCCATAAATTCCAACCCTTTACTCGTTCTCCAGATTCTTTTTTTCTTATCGAATTCAATTTCATCAGATAATTTAAATATAGAAGGACTTAAAATATAGCGAGTCGCAGTTATTACTGATTTAAAAATATTCTTTTTAATATCTAAATAGTAGGTTTGTAACTTTTTCCGATAAAATTGTATTTCTTGATCTTTTGACAAACGTAAAGGATCAATTTCATTGAGTCTATTTTCAAATTTTGTTCGTGCCTCATCCAAATCTTTCAAACATGAACAATGAACAGCAGAAGCGCTAAAAACGGGTAGGTTACAATGGTCTGGAGCAAATATAATTGGAGAAACATATTCGTTGAAAATCAAATCAACATCACTTGAAAAAGCAATGATGTCTGTATCTAAATAGCAGTATTTATTTCCTTTTGGAACAAATTGATAAATCCCAGTTTTTAAGTAAATACTTGCCTGATGGTGGTCAAAGTGTTCGGGTGTTTTAATGTCAATGATATGTTCGTGTTCAACCGGAATTTCATTACGAGAAGAATCGGTCAGTACCCAAATTTCATTTTTGGACAGTTTTTTCAAGTACGGCAATGAAAAATGTAAGGTATCAATATGCTCACGAGCACCACAGACGACAAATATAAAGACGTTTTTCATGCTTAAATTAGTTGTTTATATTTTTGAATCGTAGCGATAGTTTTTAAACCAATTCGTCATTTCTATTATTCCTTCTTCTATGGAACATACTGGCTTATATCCAATGTATTTCTCCAATTTAGACGTATCAGAATGCGTTGCCTTCAATTCGTTCTCAGGAAGTGGAGCGTTCGATACTTTTAATTCTTTACCCAAATGTTTTGCAATCAATGTGGCGTATTCATTAACCGAAGAAGGTGAACCATAGCCGATATTGAAGACTTGATGAAATCCTGGTTTTTCATTCTTTATCTTCCTGATTAAGAGCTCGATGGAATAAATAATATCACTTACGTGCGTAAAATCTCGACACACATTACCTTCATTATAAAGCGTAATTTCATTTCCTGCATCAATAGCTTTCATGAACTTGTATGCTGCCATATCAGGGCGTGTCCATGAACCATAAACAGTAAAAAAGCGTAATCCAATAGCAGTCATTCCAAATTGATGACAATAGTTTTCAATCATCAATTCAGTCATTCGTTTACTGGTTCCATAAAAGGATAATTGTTGGTCGTGTGGAGACATTTCATTCATAATCGAATGATTGGGCTCATACACCGATGAACTACTCGCATAAATCAATTTCTTTACACCATTTTTTCGACATTGTTCTAACACATTGAAAGTTCCTTCGACATTTTGATGAAAGTATAAAGCTGGATTCGTCAATGAACCCGAAATACCTGTTTCAGCAGCTAAGTGAATAACAATTTCGGGCTTTTTCTTTAGTTCATCTAAAAAAGCATCGTGAATAGACCCTTTATGCATGTTTTCAATCATATCAGATCGTTGAATAGAGGCAGGTTTGTCAGCAGATAAAGTATCTAATCCCAACACTAGATTTGTCTTGCTTAATTGCTTGTTTAAATGCGCTCCGATAAAACCCGCAATACCTGTGATAAGTAGTGTATTCATAGTTTAGATATACAGTTTTATAGTCGTTGAAATAATTACATCCATACTTCCCACCAATTTTCTAAAACAAATAATTTCCATAATCTCCAATGATCTTTTGTGTCAATCAGGGTTTGAATATACGAAGATTTAATCACGTTTTCACGAACCAAACGTCCGTTGATTAGTTTTTCTTCATAGACCTTGAAGTTTTCGTAAAATTTATCGGGACCAACAAACCCTTGTTTCTTGCGGTCGTACACTTCTGGAGGAACTTTTCCTTTTAGCATATTCCGAATAACTTTCTTTTGTTGGTTTTCATCAAAATAGACTTCTTCTTTTAGTGAGAAAATTTTCTCCACCAATTCATGGTCTAAAAATGGCACTCTTGCTTCGAGTGAATTCGCCATTGTTGCACGATCAATCTTAGCAAGGACTAATTCAGGCATGAATAAATTCAAATCCAAATACTGAATCTGTTTAAGCGTTGAAATTCCTTTCCGTTGAAATTGATTCAAATGGGCAAATGGATCGGCTGGAATGCTATCTTGCCAGTCGTCTGTAAATGCTTTTTTTAATTCATTAGAATCAAACAATCCCATGCTATTCGCTTCGATATAATGATCTTTTATTTGTTGAAATTGAACGCCAAATACTTTCGCTTTCCATTTCTCAAAGCTATTTTTAAACTTAAAATTATTAGGTTGTTGCCACCAATAACCACCAAAACATTCGTCAGCTCCTTCGCCTGATAAAACAGCTTTCACTTTCGTTCTCGCCAAATGACTGACTGAATAAGTCGGTAAAATCGAAATGTCCGCAATAGGGTTGTCGTAATGAAACATTAATTGACTAACAGAGTCAAGTGTAAATGATTCTTCTATTTGTTCGCTGAGATTAATCCCTAATTCTTCCGCTACTTTTCGGGCATAAAAATGTTCGCTCTGTTCCCAGTTTTCAAAACCTATCGTAAAAGCATCTATGGGTTGATAGTTGAGTTCTTTCATCATCAACACCAATAAACTGGAATCCATTCCACCCGACAAGAACGAACCCACTTGTACATCGCTCACTAGATGTTCTTGAATGGAGTTTTGAAAAATTTCTTTTATTTCTTCTTCGATTTCTGCTTGATTCCCCCTTTGTTGATCAAAATCAAGTTGCCAATAGGTTTGTGTTTTTATTTCGAGCGTTTCGGTGTTTAGTTCCAAATAATGTGCAGGAGGCAATTGCAGGATATTTTCCCAAATGGTGTATGGTGTTGGAACGTAGCGGTTGGCTAAAAAGCAAGCTACAGATTCTTTCCGAATTTCTCTTTTTACACTTGAAAAACTAAGTAAAGCTTTGATTTCACTTCCGAAAACAAATGCCTCATTTTGGGTAGAATAATACAAAGGTTTGATACCGAAACGGTCGCGTGCTACAAATACTTTATGTTTTTTTACATCGTAAATAGCAAAAGCAAACATTCCTTTCAGTTTGGAAAGCATTTCTGTCCCCCAAAAAGCATACGCTTGTAAGATTACTTCTGTATCTGTCTTGGTTTGGAATACAATTCCATTTGTTTCTAATTCTTTTTTTAAAGCTTGATAATTGTATATTTCACCGTTGAACGTAATCACCAAAGAGGCATCTTTGTTAGAAAAAGGCTGTTTTCCCATGTCTGATAATTCTATGAAAGACAATCTGCTGTGGCCAAATCCAATTTGTTTGTTCGGCGAAATATAAGTGCCATTTCCATCCGGACCACGATGAGCCAAAACCTCCACGGACTGCTTTAATTCCGATTCGATTAGTTGGTTCTTAGTAATGATTCCTGAAATGCCGCACATAAATTAGTAAAGTAAGAAGTCAAATTTAGGGTTAATTCTGGAATGTATCAGTAAAACTTCATTAAACTATTATCCGTATTTTAAGTATGTTTGTATCCATATTGATTATTACGAATGAAAATACTAGGTATTTCAGCATATTATCATGATTCAGCTGCAGCAATCATTGAAAATGGAAAGGTTGTTGTAGCAGTTCAAGAAGAACGTTTTACGAGAGTGAAGAATGATGCTCAATTTCCCCAAAAATCAATTGAGTTTTGTTTGAAAGAGACAAGTTTACAGCTTAATGAGCTTGATGCTATTGTTTTTTATGAAAAGCCTCTTTTAAAGTTTGAGAGAATATTGCAAAACTATCTTTCTACTGCCCCTTTTTCATTGATTTCGTTTTTAACCTACATGCCTAATTGGCTGAAAGAAAAGCTATTCTTAAAACAAAATATTCGAAAATCATTAAAGGAGATAGATCCTTCATTCGACTCAAAGAAATGTGATTTACTCTTTTCGGAACACCATCTTTCGCATGCTGCAAGTGCTTTCTTTTGCTCTCCGTTTAATTCATCCTTAATTTTGGTGATGGATGGAGTTGGAGAATATGCCACAACGAGTTTTTTTCAAGGAGAAGGAAATCAAATTGTTCCTTTATATGAGCAGCATTTTCCAGACTCTATTGGTTTGCTTTACTCTTCTATCACGCAGTTTTTAGGATTTGAGGTGAACAATGGAGAATACAAAATTATGGGACTTGCGCCGTATGCTACAGAAGAAGATAGTTTGGTCATTGACTACATTCAAAAGATAAAAGATAATTTAGTGACCATTTATGACGATGGCTCCATACAAATGAATGAGAAGTATTTTCAATACACTAAATCTCTTCGAATGATTCATAAAAGAAGATTTGAGACTCTTTTTGGTTGCCCCATGAGAAAATCTCAAGATGAATTAACAAAAATCCATGCAGCTATTGCTCAAGCTATTCAAAAAGTAACAGAGGAGATTGTCATCAAAACAATCCGATTCGCTCAACAAAAATTCCCAAATAAGAATTTATGTTTAGCGGGTGGAGTCGCCTTGAATTGTGTTTTAAATGGAAAGATAAAGGAAAGCAATTTATTTGAGAATATATTTATTCAACCTGCGGCTGGCGATGCTGGAGGGAGCATTGGAGCCGCACTAGCTGTATATTATCAACATTTCCAAAAAGAAAGAATACCTAAGGAAATTGACACGCTATTCTTAGGCCCAACTTATGACGATAAAGAAATCAAACAATTATTAGTAAGAAAGAAGCTTTCTTTTCAAGAGTTATCTCAGGAGGAATTATTAAATAGAATGACAAATGCATTAGTAGAAGGCAAAGTTATTGGAAATTTTAGAGGTCGAATGGAGTTTGGTCCTCGTGCTCTTGGAAATCGTAGTATTATTGCAAATCCACTTCATAAAAACGTTCAATTACAACTTAACTTAAAGATTAAAAAACGAGAGAGCTTTCGTCCCTTTGCTCCCATTTTATTAATGGAAGACTTCGAGAAATATTTTGATCAAAAATATGAATCACCTTATATGCTAATGGTACATCAACTTAAAGAAGAGTATCGTTTACCAGTGAAAGATGAAAGTAATATATTTCAACAAGTACAACAAGAAAGATCGATTTTTCCTGGCATAACACATGTTGATTATAGCTCAAGAATTCAGACAGTTACAAATGAAACGTCTTCTTTTTTGAACCAAATTTTGCATCAATTTAAAGAGAAAACAAAGGTGGGGATTTTGATTAATACTAGTTTTAATGTGAAAGATGAACCGATTGTTTGTAGCCCAAATGATGCAATCAATTGCTTTAATTCAACAGAAATAGATATATTAGTACTCAATAATTTTTGGATAGAAAAATGGAATTTATAACAGACCTCATTAATTTTATTAAATCACGAAAAAAATGGTGGTTAATTCCACTCATACTCATCCTCTTATTACTGGGATTATTACTTCTTTTTGCAGAAAGTAGTGTGGTTGCACCTTTTATTTATCCAATGTTTTAGTGAATGAAAAGCAAAGAAGTTTATACTGGTAATATATCCGTTTCATTTATTCTCTTGCTAGGTTATTATTTTTATCAGCATATTGCTTTTTTTATAGTTGGAATGAGTATCTTATTTTTGACTATCGTTTCGGTATATACTGCAAGAATTATAGCTCTAGGATTAAAAAAAACATTTAGCTTTATTGGTGCCGTTAATTCTAGAATAATTCTTTCTATCTTTTACTTGGGTATACTATTTCCCATTTCACTACTAAAAAGAATAGTTACAAAAAGAGACAAAGTAAAAAAGGATACAAAATGGATTAATACAATAGATAAAAATTATAATTTTAAAGAGCTATGGTAAAAAAGCTAAGTACTTTTCTATTTTACTTTCTACTTGTAGCCTATATTATGTGGGAGGTTTATTGGTATAATCAAGTTGGATTGACGTTTATTAAATGGCATACACATCTAGCTTTTCCATTTATAGTGTTTTTGTGTTTATACTTCATACTTAAAGCAGTTAAAGTACCCAAAAAAGCAATGAATATTTTATTTGGTATTTATCTAATAATACAACTGTTTGAAATTTTCGCCCAAATAACCGGAATTGGGAAAACACCGATAGAAAAAATGTATGGTCATTTTGCTCTTCCTTATAAACACAATACAAAAGAGCGTTATTATTGGAAAGATAAACCAAATACGATTAAGAACTTAAAAACAGAAGAGTTCCACTTCACAAGAAAAATGAATAGTGAAGGTTATTCTGATGAAGAATGGAAAGTGGAAAAGGACTCATCAGAACTTCGAATTTTATGTTTAGGCGATTCTTTTACGGAAGGAGATGGTACGCACCAAGATTCTAGTTATGTCGCTTTTATAAGGAGAAAGTTGCGGCTCGTTAGAGAGAATAATGTAACAATTATGAATGCTGGAAAATGTGGGAGTGATCCATTCTTTAATTATATGAACTATAAAGATCGACTTCTAAAATATCATCCTGATATCATTATTCAAACGCTATCAACAAATGACTTAATGAGTGATATTATTCTTAGAGGTGGTTTTGAGCGCTTTGAACACAATTGGGGTTTGGCTTTTGACAATCATAATGAATACAATAAAACATTATTTGCTTTATCGTATGCGTCTCGACCTTTTTATTATTTAATGGGATATGGATTAGAAGCTCAGAAAATTAAATATCCTACAGCATACCAAAAAGATAAAATGTATTTAAAAGTGAAAGATCTTTTTGTCAAATATAGTCAATTAGCTAAAGAACAGGGGGCTAGACTAATTATTGTATTTCAACCACAGAGTGATGAAGTATTTGAAAATTATGATGATTTTGTTATTAAATTAAAAAAGCATTTAGAAAATACAAATAACACTTTTGATTTAAGAGAATACTATCAGCAAAGAACAAATAAAAACGATATATATGATTACTATTGGATAGAAGATGGGCATCATAATGCAAAGGGGTATAATCTAATGGCTGAGGGTATTTATGAATTCTTACAGAATAAAGACTACATAGCTAATTAATATGAATCTACCTTCAAAATAGATTAACTTCTTTTCGTATAAAAAATCGTCCCCCAAGTGTTCCAACATATTCTTTTGGCATTTTCTGATATTTTGGCAATGCTTTTTTCAGAATAGAGTTCAAATATGCTTCCTCAGCAAATGAATCGGGTTTAAAGTCAACTGAGAAACCAAATTGCTCGAATATTTCATTATATTCTACATATCGCAAACGATTACCATACCATGCATCTGTCATTTTTTTTATTTTGTTAAATACTGAATCAGGAAACGTCAAAAACTCCAATGGTTTACTATAATCTCGATGATCTCTTAAATCTATTTGATGGAATCCAATACCTCCTTTTTTGGTGATTCTAGCTAATTCTTTTATGGCTAATTCAGGGTAAACAAAATGTTCGAAACACGCATTTGAAATACTGATGTCGATGGATTCATTTTCAATTTCAGAAGCATTTTCTATACCGAATGCGTAATACCGAAGTTTTGAAGTTTGATGAGCGTTATTTTTTATTACCTCTTTTAAGGAATTGAATTCAATAGTAGGAAATTTGTTTTCTGCTTGTGCTAGCAGAGCATTATAGAACAAAGGATGATACTCTTCTTGCCATTCAATCAAGTAAGGATCGATAAGCACTACTTCTTTTAATCCCAAATCTGCTAAAACCAATGCAATTCCAAAATCTTGACCTGGCCCAATCTCTAGTATATTTTTGTCTTTTAAGTAGTTAATGTCTTTGTTGGGCAAAAAGTTAAGAATGTATTGTACATTTCTCAAAGTGAAATCTACAGCTTCTATAGGGTCTTTTTTGATAGCATTATTTCGTTCTTGAAAAACTGCTTTTGAGTTTTTAGTAATCACATAATAAATCCAATTAGAGAAAAATGATTTCAAATCTTTCCAATATAGTTTTGTCATTCCTTATTGTTGTTTACTTGATTCATTAATTCTTTCCAAAAACCCCATTCTTCGTCACCAAAATGGTGATAGACATGAATCAAATTTGGTTGAATAATTTCCTCAGCACTTAGTCTTACTTTGTTATCATCGGTCCAAGTTAAATAAGAATTGCTATAATCGGCAATTAAATTCCATTTTTTGTCTAATGTAGGATGATTTTCTAACCCAAACTTCCATACGGTGGCTATTAAAGTACCTTGATCTCTGGTTTTCCAATTGGAATCTTTGAATATTTCCATGGTATAATTGAACCAGTTAGTGAGAAATATGTGTGAACTATCGTCGAATAGAAATACACCGCCATTCCAATGTTGAAAATTATTTTCATCAATGTTTATATTAAACTTTTGAGCTATAGATTCCTTTAAATGCGGGCATTGATTGACCCAAATATCGATGTTCTGCTTATTTAGCCAAGATTGTTTTTTTTGATTAAATTTAAACCCCGTTTCTCTTTCAATCTTTCGAGTTTTCACCTCATACATAACTACTTCATTTTGAGCGTTTACCCAACTTCCTTTTTTACGGTTGAAAGAATATTCAGAATTCAAATGAAACACAGGATAGCTAATCAAATATTTTAGAGCAGTTGCTATTTTCTTTTTCCGACTTTTATTTAATTCAGTAAATGTTTCTTGTAATTCTTTTGCAGATTCCTTTAATCTCAAGTCTGTTATTGTAAGATTTCTATCAAACTTGATGGATGCTTTATTAAATTTGTCGCGATCCTCTTGCCATTTTTCTGGACATCTACAATTCACTGCAAAAGCACTGAATTTATTCATCTTGCAATGATCGGGAGCAAAGGTGATGGGAGTAACAAATTCATTGAAAATTAGATCCACATCTGATGAAATAGCTATAATATCAGTATCCAAATAACAGTAGCGATTTCCTTTAGAAACAAATTGATAAATCCCTGTTTTTAAATAAATACTGGCTTGATGGTGATCAAAATGTTCAGGAGTTTTAATGTCTATTATATATTCGTGTTCTATTGATATTTCGTTTCGAGAAGAATCTGTTAATACCCAAATTTCATTTTTTGAATACTTTTTTAAATACGGTAGTGTGAAATGAAGCGTATCAATGTGCTCACGTGCACCACATACAACAAAAACAAATATATTTTTCATTTTCTAATTATATTCAAATCATGAAAGTGAGATAAAATAGCGTGCATTGACTTTGTTGTAAAGTTAAGCATAAGAATTTAAACGTTTCAATAGCAAACGTTTAATTAAAATGTGATAAAGTAAATATTTAATCAATTCTCATTTTGTATAAGGCTTTTCGCAAAGTTTAGTTTTCTATATTTAGAAGCAATGAAGAAATGGAAGACACTTGCTGGGTAAAGATTTACCATTAAGGCATACTCTTTTCCATGACGATTGAGATTTAATGCATCGTAATCCTTTTTAAAAAGCAATTGTAGTTCAAGTTTATTTTTCGTTGAAAGACTTGAATCGATTGAAAGAAAGTAATCATATTGTTTGGTCAAAAAGTCTTCGTTGATTTTCCCATTAAATTTTGAAAGATAAACTAAAAATTCATTGTATTCTTCGTATTTCATATCGAAAAACAAACCACTTTCAAATTCATAGGGTAAATATGGAATAACATTCTCATGGTTTTTTGTAATTAACATTGGGAGTGATGATTTAATCTTAAGAATATTTTCTGGTTGAAAAAACTTCAATTTTGGATTGACTAAATAGTGAATTGTACTTTTTGATTTTACATTTTCAATATGCAATGAATTCAGCCATTTATTAGTAGGAAAGATGTACTTACTATCTTTCACCCAAAATAATTTCGTATCTATTTGATATTTAAAATCTCCTTTTGCAGAGTAAGGTACAAAAGGAATTTGTAACTCTCCCTTAGATTTTTCAGATAAATGAACTGTTAGGTTAACTTGATGCGTTTCTCGATCTATTTCAATCTTTAAAGAGGAATAAGCAGGCAAAATAAATGTTGAATTATTCTTGTTTGATTTTAAGTGCCATTCTGTTTCGTTTTTATTATCTTTTTTAGAACTATAAAATTTTGAAAAGCGGTATGAATAAGCGTTTTTTGTATGAAAAATAGGATTCGGGCCAATTACTCTTTCCAAGGATGGAGATGAAATAAATTGAGAGGAGTCTTCTAACTCACTTACGGAACAAATTTCATTCTTAGCGTTTAAATAGGCTACCATTCGGTCAGCATCATACATTTTCCACTTATTATTGCTATATACTTCTGAAACAACATGTCCATTCAAACCTACTATCCTAACAGAGTCAAACCAATTTTTCCAAATAAATGCTAAAACAGAAGCACGATCGTCACAATATCCACCTCCAATGGAATTTAAAAACAATACTGGATTATGTTGCCAGTTTTCCAAACTGTATGGAGTTGACCAAAAAGTAGAACGAGAAACATATTTCCAAGCCTCCTCTTCCAGAGATGTATTCTTAATTTTAGAACTATCTTCAATGGATAGAATAATGTCCGACATTTCTAAAGGAAAAGAATTATTGATTCTCAAATGAAAACTAACAGCTTGATTATTGTTGTTTTGAATTTGAATAACATTGAACGAGTCGGAGAATTTTACAGATTGTTCAATGTTCAAACTTAGATTGGAATTACTTTCTTGATGTGTACAAGAAATGAATAATCCAAAAATAAGGCAAATAAATATCAAAATGAATTTACTCATAGGCTCACAAATTACTCATTTCATTTTGATATTTTCACCTCCATCCCTCCATTTTTAATCGAGTATTGAGCTGCTGCTAATACTTTAGTCACATTCAAAGCAACCTGTATAGATGCCTCAGGAACTTTGTCTGTTGAAATAGCTAAAAACAAATCGTTCATCAATATTGATAAGGCTTCCTTGGTATTAAATTTCGGAATAGAAATATCTCCCGTTCGATAATCAATTAATACTTCTTCTCGATGAATGAAATGAGATAAATTACATTCATACACTTTAATCTTATCTGTTGGTTCAACATCATCGTAAATAATCATTTGTTTGTCTCCACCACACAACATTTTTCTAATTTTAACAGGCGAACTCCATGAACAATTTAAATGAACAATGAGTTCTTCATCTTCATAAGTTAAAAGTAAATAGGCAATGTTTTCAATTCCATTTGAAGTATGAGAAACGCCATTCGCTTTTACGCTGATAGGCGTTTTGCCTACTAAGTAATTAACGATGGCTATATCATGCGAAGCTAAATCCCAGAGCACGTTAACATCCGATTGAAAAATACCTAGATTTATACGCATACCATCAATGTAATTCAATTTACCAAAAGTATCAACTTGAATTAATTCTTTTAATTTACGCACTGCTCCATTGTATAAAAACGTATAATCAACCATCAGAACCTTTTTCTTTTGATGAGCCAAAATTTCTAATTCTTTTAATTCATCGAATGAAGTGCCTGCAGGTTTCTCTATGAGAACATGTTTGTTATTCTCTAATGCTTTGCGTGCAAATGTAAGATGTTGGTGAACGGACGTGGCAATCATAACAACGTCAATTGAATCATCAGAAAGTAAGGCGTAAGCATCTTGAACAAGTGTAACATTTGGATATAAAAGTCGGATTTGATCGTGCTTGTCTTCTCGCTTCTCTGCAATCGTATGTAAATTCAATTGTTCATGTGCATGAATATTTCTAGCTAAATTGGGTCCCCAATATCCGTAACCTATTAAACCGACTTGAATCATATTTTGTAGCATTAGTTTGTTATTTAGTTATTCTGAAATTTCCAAGATAAAGGACATCCAGACCACTCCCGTAAAAGGAGGCTAAAGCTTCTCTTGGTGTCGCTACAATAGGCTCGTTAGAAATATTAAAACTGGTATTCATCACGACGCCGTGTTGTGTTAACGATTTTAAATATTTTAAAAGCTGATAAAATAGTGGGTTTTGCGCTTCGTTTACCGTCTGAATTCGAGCAGTCTGATCGACATGAACAACGGAAGGAATAAGCTCTTTTGCACTTTCTCTAACATCATAAGTAATAGTCATATAAGGAGAGCTCTTTTGTTTGCCTTCAAAATACAAATCGATATCCTCTTCTAAAACACTTGGACAAAATGGACGGAAAGATTCTCTTAGTTTAATCTTCTGATTGACTAGGTCTTGCATTTTTGGATTAGTTGCATTTGCTAAAATACTTCGATTTCCTAACGCTCTTGGACCGAATTCCATTTTTCCTTGAAACCAGCCAATCACTTTGTTTTCTGCAATATCTTGGGCTGCTTTTTTTGCCACATCATCTACTTTTTCGTACTGTGATTGACATTGTTTTAAAACCGCTTCACTTGCTATGTCATCAAAGGCGTTCCCCCAATATACATTGTCTATTTTATGAAGAATATCGCCGTTTTCGATAGCTGCTAAATAGGCTGCTCCGACCGAAATACCTGCATCGCTAGAAGCTGGAAATACAAATAAGGAATCAACGAAATTAGCATTCATAATTTGCTGATTAGCTACACAATTTAACGAAACGCCACCGGCTAAACAAAGATTTTTCTGTTCATGCAGTTGCATAAAATACTGTGCAATTTTTACAATCAGCTTTTCTAAATGAGCTTGTGCAGAAGCGGCAACATCTTTATAAAATGAGTCAAAATCATCTGTATTCAATCTTTTTTCTTTTCCCATTTTAGAGATAAAAGCAGCGTTAAAAACCATTTCATCTTTGTGCATGGAAGGTGCTCCAGGCTCGGGAACGAAAATATATTCTCGATTGATGATTAGTTCTCCATCTACAAAATCAATTAAAAATTGAAAGTCAAAACGATTGCGATTGCCATAACTGGAAAGTCCCATTACTTTGTATTCGTCGCTGTCTTTAGTGAAACCACAATATTGGGTGATGATTTGATAAAATAGTCCCAAGCTATCTGGTCGAGAAATTCTTTTTAACAAGGTTAATTCTCTTCCTTTTCCATACATCACTTGGAATGAAATACCGTCACCAGAGTTATCATTTGTAATCACTAAAGCTTCCTCCAAACCAGATGTGTAAAAAGTACTAGCTGCATGACAATCGTGATGATGATATCGTTTTATTGGAGGCGAATAACCAAAATGATTTTCAAAGTAGGCTTTTAATCGTGGGTCAATTTCAGCGTCCCACGTACTCCCATGAAAAGCAATCAAGTCAATATCTTGAATGGTGATATTTCCTATTTTCAAAACTTCGATAACGGATAAATAAGGTAGTTTTCCCGCAGAGAATTTAACACGACTTAAACGCTCTTCTTCGATAGCAGCAATTATTTCACCATCTTTCACTAAGCAAGCGCTAACATCTTGATATGCTTGTCTAAATCCACCGCTAATTCCTAATATATTCATCCTCGCTTTCTATTAATCATTTGTCCAAACTGTGTTCCTTTCCATTTCCCATCTCCTAGTTCGAGATCTACACATTTTAAATCACTTGCAAATTCATTAAACTCACCCTCTGTAATTTCTCCATTTTTAGAAATAGCCAAAGAGCAACCCACCATTTTCTTTCCTTCATAAGGTCCTCCAACAATATATCCAACACTTGTTGTGCTCACTACAGGAATTTCGTAAACTGTTGCTAATTCTGTCAGAGGACGAATCCATTTGTCTTTATAGGGATTCATTTCTTCCGTAATCGAATGATCAACCGTCCAGCTAGAAGGAGCTAAAATTATTTGCGCCCCCATTCGAGCCAAGCTATGACCTAAACACAATGCATCTGCATAATTATCTGCACAGATATTGATTCCAATTCTACCAAAGGGAGTTTCACACACAGATAGTTGATTTCCAGTCTCATAAAAAGGAAATTCAACTTCTAATAAATTTATTTTCCGATGTTTATGGACGGTCTCTCCAGATGCAGAAATTAAAATGGATGTGTTGTACCGTTTGTCATTTTCCTTTTCAGTTAACCCTAAGCAAATCCAAATAGCATGTTGTTTTGCTAACTTACAAAAATAGTCACTCCTCTTTCCTGGAATTGTTTCTGCCTCATCGAATACGCTCGGATGTGTCCAAGCTAAATCAAGCGTTTCAGGCAGTAAGATTAATTCACACGAAGCTTCTACTGCCCTCTCGATTAATCGTTTAGCACGTTCTATATTTCGTTCAGGTTCTCCACCTTCAACGAGTAATTGTCCGATTCCTATTTTCATTATTTGTAAGCTAAAGCAAAGTATTTTTCGTACACAATTTTGGTAAAAAACCCAAGTCTAGCCCCTATCCAAATGGGGTATTTGAATAAACGAAGCAAAGAATATGAATTGGGATAATCCCAAAAATGTTTTGGAGGAAGAGCCATGTATGAATCAAATTCTTCTCGAGATATTCCTAAACGTTTGATACACAAATTAATCACTTTCTCATCTTCCAAGACATAGCGTTCTTGGAGTGAATTTAATGCAAAATCACGTTCCATTTGTCCACTTCGTATCAATGCAGAATAGGCTATTTTACGAAAGTCAATATTAAATTTCACCCGATGTACATAAGTAATCAGACTCCAATATAAATCATCGTAATAATGCGCTCCAGGATATTGCCAATTTAACTCCTGTTTTAACAATTCATCGGCCTCTTTTCTTACATACGGATAATAGTAAAATGGGGCAAAGGTTTTTATTCCATTCAGTGTGTAAAATGCCATTTCCTTGACACCCAAATTATATCCTGCTTGGCTTGGTTGCCATTTTTTCAAGGGAATAGTGCCAAATTTTCTGTGTAAAGAGCGCACCAAATCTCCGTCAAAATAAGCCCAAGCAATTGGACGAATTCCTTCTGTTCTGTAACTTTGTCCATAAAAAATAGTTTTGATTTTTTCTTTGTAGGCAACACTATATAATGCTGCACCAATTCCAATATCCGTTCCATTATTTAAGAGTGGAGTAGATGCTTTTAAATCAACAATCTTCAAGTCTTTACATTCTCTAAAATCAGAAGTAATGGTGCGTAAATCTACACCCAAAATTCGAACTGCTTGTAGCATATTCTCTCCTGCAATTGGATTATCAAAACCATCGTTAAAATGAACTGCCAATGGACGAAGTCCCCATTCTTTTACAGCTAAATACAATAAGTAGGTGCTGTCTCTACCTCCACTTAATCCAATAATACAATCGTATTTTTTATTTCGCCCTTTTTGTTTTATTTTATCAATTCGGGCATGAAGTTTTTGCAATGAATTTTCATTTTCAGGGTAAATCTCCGTCAATTTATCGTGAAAAGTACATAGAGAACATTCTCCTATATCATTAAATGTAATTCCAGGCACCGTTCTATCAGCAACACAACGCGTGCATTGCTGATTTTCTATTTCTTTTTTAAAACCGCTGACTATTAACATATAATTTGTTTTAAAACTTTTTTACAATTTGAACAAGGTGAAACATCTCAATAAATGCTTTACTAACCGTTTTGATATTTCCTCCTTTCGAAACACCAAAATTTCGAGGTAAATACGTTGACGGAATTTCTTCAAATACATATCCTTTTTTTATCAATTTGGAAGAAATTTCACTTTCTATTAAAGAGCTATTTAATTCAGGATTTGCTTCCTGTAACTGCTTTTTGCTATATACTTTAATCCAATTTACATCTTTCAATCTATTTTTGAGTAAAAGCTGATTTAAGAAAAGATTGCCTTTTGTTAGGAAGCTACGGTACCAATTGTATCTTTTTTCCATACGATAAAAAGAATAAAATGTATTTGTATTCCAGTTTTTTATTTCCAATAACTCTGAAACATTAAATTGTCCATCACCTGGAATTCCAACTACAAATTCTTTACTAGCAGTTTGATAACCGTTTTTTAATGCATTTCCAATACCTAAATTCGTTTCATGATTAATCAGTGTAAAGTTATAGTCGTTTTGTAATCGAATTAATTCTTCTTTTGACCCATCAGTGCTTCCATCATTGATGACGATAAGTTCTCCATCATCCACATTGTTCTTTAGAAAATGATTGGATTTCTCAACTACCATTTGAATGGCTTCTGCTTCGTTAAACGAAAATATGAATATGGATAAACTTTTAATCTTCACAGTAATTGAGATTGTTTATATTTATATGAACAGCTTTAAAAACTAGAGAATCTTGTAGTTCATATGAAATAGCCATGACAATCGTTTTATTTTTAAGTCTTATTTTTTTGTTGATATGGTCTATTTGTAAATCTGTTTTTTTGTTAATCTGTATAATGTCAAACAACAAACTTTGATACTCCTTTATTGTTTTATTTTTGATTAGTGAATCATTAAGCTGAAATGTGAAATTTTTGTCATAGGTATATTTTCCTTTCTTTATAATAAGCTCTAGTTGTTGTTTATTATAATCGACATATTTAATACTTAATCCAAATAGAAAAATAGATAGTAATATAACTAAGGAAATATTTCTAATAAAAGACTTCATTTGTTCTTTTTAATATTGAATGAATAGTATCTTTCTCTAGTCGAACTTCATCTATGCGAAAATAATTCTCATAAGCTCTGTTCCAAAAATCATCTTCTCTGTTAGGCTTAATGTATGGCAAAGTAGCTATTGAATTTGGGATAATTGGTTGTAAATTTTTGAGTGTTATTATCTCAAAGCAATCTGTGTTTTTCTCTTTGGTTTTTGTCAATAACAAGTATTGTCGATCCATTTCTTGTTTAAATGCTTGTAATTTTCCTGACTGATAATCCTTTTTAATTGCAGTGTACGAGTTAGGTATTAATATTAGTAAGAGAATTAAGCTTATCCCTAACAAGTTTTTTATTGGTTGAAAAAAAATTGAAATACTAGGTGATATTTTAAAAAAAGTAATTGCAAACAAAGCAACAAAAATGGGTAAAAGTCTAATTTGGAAGCCATCGTCTCCCATTAAGAAAAGTATAATTATCCATAAGAGTAATGCAAGAAGAGAACTTAATACCAAGATTAAACTGTTTGATAGTTTCTTTTTTTCAATGTTATATTCTAAATTAAAAAAGAAAATAAATAAAATGAATGGAATATAATTGAGAGACTGGAAGGTGATTGTAAGATATTTTAAGGCAATAGGTATTAATTCAAGTATGTTCGTAGTTCTACCTTTTTCATATTGATTAAATCGATAAATGATTCCAGGAGAAGTAACAAAGAGTAGAAAAGAGGCTACGTAAATAAGGATGTACCATGAGATGATTTTTCTATTCGTTGAATTATCTTTATTTTGAAAGAATAAAAGAAGAAGAAATATTCCAAATAGTGGTAGATATAACTCACAACATCCAACAGCTAAAAAGAGAAATAAAACACTCAAAGCATAATCTATATTTTTTTGACGGCTTATATACTTAAGAAAAAAGGTATAGAAGTTTAGAAATAAAATAAGTGGATAGATATATACAAAACTACAGATCATCCAATATAGGGATTGAGAAAGATGGAGGATTGAAAAAAATAGCGTAACAAACCCAAGAGCATAAATTAGATTCTCTACTCTTTTCTTGTTTTTAAATTGAACATTTAAAAGATGATAAACAGAAATCAAACTAATAAAAACAGTAAATACTGCTACCCATCTATTTGCATAATACCCATCAAATGCTAATGGGTTTAAGCCATGTAGAAGATTAACAGTGTATCTTCCATCAAAAGTCTGTAATATGGTTACTGCGCCAAAAAACACACCCTTGTCTCTAGCTAAAACAGCTACAGAGAGATCTTCTGCATTGGGAGAGGAATAGTAAGCGCCTATCAAAATCCATATAAGCTGATATATAAATATGCCAACCAAAAGACTGTAGAATAGTGATTTCTTAGTGAGAGCCATTAGTTGTTTTTTTTATTCCTCCTATAACGAATTTATTTTTAAATAAAAAGGATTGAATTAGCTTATACCCCATTAATGGAGCGTGTTGTATGTATTTTAGTAATATCTTGCGATTGAGAGAAATAAACCGAAATCGGAAGTAGAATTTTTTATAGAACTGTTTCTTTTGCTTTTCAAAAATGGTATACATATTCTTATCTTTCCATTCATTTTGATAGGGATAAATGGAGAAATTTATTTGTTCTTTAAACTGAGTAAAAAAAGATGTTCCAGGATAAGGTGTCATTGGATTGTATGAAGCAAAGTTTATGTTAGAATTTTGGGCAAAATGAATACTTTCTTTAAACTCCGAATCACTTTCAAATGGAAGGCACCCTAAAAAGAAACCTGCAAACTCAATTCCTAATTTTTGTGATCTTTTTAGAAGTTCAATTGATGCAAGAATATCCATTTTCTTATTTAATTTCTCTAAAATGGTTACGCTTCCAGATTCTATTCCTAAATAAATGCGCTTACATCCTGCTTGTGCCATTAATGCTAGTAATTCATCATCCAAATTGTCCAATCTACTTAAACACATCCAAGAAATTTTAATTTGATCTTCGATAAGTCGATTGCATATGGAGACCACACGCTTTCTATTTAACGTAAAAGTATCATCGATAAAACGAATTGTTTTAACTTGATGAAGACTGATCCACGTTTGGATATGTTCAATAATCTCATCAGCTGTTAAAGAAGAAGTAAATGAGCCAAACGATTTCACGCAGTAGTTACATTGATATGGGCAACCTCTCATAGTTTGTATCATTCCATAAGGCTTATCTACAAATGGCTCATAATATAAGTTAGCCTTTAACAAATCATAGGCAGGCATAGGCAACTTACTCATACTTTGAATACGTTCACTTTTTCCTTGTTTGATGAATTTACCATCTTCCATATAACAAATTCCCTCTACTGTTTTATAGTCTTCACTTTGTACAAGATGATTAAAAATAAGATCGGGCTCACCAGAGATGACGAAGTCAGAATCTGAATGTCTTAAAGTTTCTTCAGGAAACTCCGTTGCGTAGTACCCGAATGTAATGAATGTAATAGCTGGAAATTCTACTTTCAATCTATTAATACAGTCGATATCTTCTTGGTAACATTCAAACCCTGTGATAGTTGTGATGATGTTGGGTTGATATTGCTTTATAGATGCTATGATTTGCTTTTCATCTCTCTTTTCGGCAATTGCATCTATTAATTTTACTTCTAAATTTTGCTCTCTTGCAATTGCAGCTAATGATATTAATTCTAGAGGAGGCAATAAACTTTCAGGTGAATCGTATGAACACATATATCTCCTCGTGATTTGGTCTACATGAGGTAGATTTAGGAATAGTATTTTTTCAGTTGTGTTCATTTAGTAGTATGCCTTCAAGAGACTTTTTATAGTTTTAATAAGTAGAAGACAAAAATAGGAAAAATTTGTGTAAACTGATCGGAAAATAAAGGCTTATGAACTTTAAAAGAATTTAACGCTAATTTCCAACGATAGTTCTAAAACGCTCATACAAACGTTCTTCGGAACTCACATTTAATTCTGCAATTATTAGATGAATTTCGAGTGTGTTTAAAAATACGATGATTTTATTTTGTTCTTCATCAGAAAATCTTTTTAAAATACGGATTAATACTGCCCATTTTTCTTCAGAAGAAGTATTTTGAGCATCTAAATTCTCATTATTAAATCGATCCTGCAAAATTTCAAGAGGTGACTTAGAATGATAAATATTCAGTGACTGACTTTCTTTTTCCAAAGCTTCTTCTCGCCAATTCTTTATTTGCTTATACAAACCATTATATGTTTCTTGATTATCCCCACTCGTGCTCGAATTAGATTCAAATTTGACTTTTGAATAAATTTCTTCTATTTCCTCTAGTTCTGATGAACTTAGGTTCCATAAGGCACAATGTGCTGGAAATTTAACGGTATGTAGAATGACTTTGATGTCATTTTGATTGCAGTATTCAAAATAGGCAGGGATTTCCGTCCAGTTTTGACGCATTACACATAAGTTAAAATTCATAGTATGGCCTCGCTCTTTCATCAAATCTTGAAAAAATGAAACATTGCTCATCACTTGATCGAAGTCACCATTTTTCCGAATGCTTTCAAATGTTTCTTTAACCAATGAATCGATAGAAACGGATATTTTGAAATTCCCCTTATCCAGCATTGTTTGAACACGTTTATTTAAAATACTTGCATTTGTTAGGACATTGAGAATGATATTCGGATTTATCTCGAGTACTTTATCCCAAATTCCATAATGTACTTTCATCAAAAATGGTTCTCCACCGATGAATCTCATTTCCTTTAAATGAGGAAGAAATGGCGTTAATTGTTCTACAAATAAATCTGTATATTCTTCATAGGGTGAATAGTAGGGGCTACCTCCTTCACGATTTTTTCTAATGGCGGATGAATATTCTCCTGAGCACATAATGCATTCGAAATTACATGTACTACCGAGTTCGAAGTCAAACATAGTAGGATATTTCTTGTGTGATTTCCAATTTTTCAAGTAATCATATTGTGCAGCACCAGAGGCCTCTCTATTATCACAAACAATATTATGTTCACATGATTGACAACCAAGTGAAAAATCATTCTTATGAAGCGCTTTTCGTAATTTTTTTATATTATCTCCAAACCAAATATTATGAATGGATTGCTCTGGAAACTTCCCTAAAATATTTCCACGATTAAAACAACAAGCCAATACATTGCCAGAATGATTAAATCGCATGCTACTTAGTGGTGCGTAACATACAGGCTCTTTCTTAGTGAATAATTTATTAAAGATTGTTTTTGTTGATTTCATGTAGTTTTTTATTGTAGAATCGAATTTTATTGAGTTCAGCGATTAAATATAGCCAAAATATTTTCTTAGTATAGTGGTTCTTGTTTGAATTTAAAATGATCGAATATTCATGTGAAATTGCTTTGAATAAATCATATTTGTAATTTTTGTAAAATGAATCATTTAGAAGACTTTTTAGAAAGCGGATGTGTGAAAAATGAAAATCTTCATTTCTATTCTTAGATATTCCTCTGCTGTGATTTCTGTAGATACTCCAAATTTCATTTATATAATAAAACTTAGAATTTTTAATAATTAGGCAAAACAATTTCCAATCAATCGAAAATGGATCTTTAATAAGTTGAATGTCTGAATGCATTAAGGCGTTTTTTCTAAATAGCGTTGATGCGGTTGGAAGTATTGTTCTATTAATTATGTCAGCAGGAAATAATTCGAGTTGGTAATTATATACTTGTGAATACGCCTTTTTTGAATGAAATAAAAGTTTTTCAGCTTCTCCAATATGCTGAATCTCCGCATCATGAAAGACCGCACTATATTCTGATTTGTCATCTAAGAGATCGGTCTGTATTTGTAGTTTATTTTCATTTATCCAATAATCATCACCATCTATAAGGGCAATATATTCTCCTCTAATAACTGATGAAACTCTAATAACATTATTTAAGACACCATTTTTTTTAGACTCTAATTGAATAATTTTACCTGGAAATCTTTGATCAAAATCTCGTACAATATCCATTGTTGTATCTGAAGATCCATCATCCGCAATAATAATTTCATATTGAAAATTCACCTTTTGATTCAAGATACTATTGAGAGCATCAGCGATGAAATCTTCTTGATTATACGTAAAAACCAAAACACTAACTTTTATTTCTAAAGATTTCATCTTCATACTCAACTTTTTACTCTTCTAAAAAAGCATAGTATCGTCCAATACATCTTCAGTTACGAGTTTATTCATACCTATTTTCACATTGTTACCAATCTTAACATTTGGCATTACTGTCACTCCTGTTGCTAAAACACAGTTTTCACCTACTTTAACATTTCCTAATAATTTAACGTCTGGAGATAATGTGGTGTATTTTCCAATATGACAATCATGTCCAACCATACACCGTACATTTAAAAACACACCATCTTCAATGATTACACTACTTGAAATTTGACAACTCATTTGTATAATCACGCCTCTTTCTGAAATATCAGAAAATTGACTAATCAATGATTGTGAACAAAAATAGGAGAAATTAACACCTCCTAAAGATTCCAATTGTTCTGATATTTCTTTTCTTTTTTTAGGAGAGCCTACTGCAGTAATGAAATAGAAAGAGGAATTATTTGCGTAGTTTTTTAATTCTTCTATATTCGATATGACTTTATAACGATCGAAGAATAAATCACTGTTTTCTTCTATTATATTATCGAAAATAGTAACTTCTCTAATATAATTTTCATATCGAAAAATATCAATTAAGTCTTTTGCTAATCCTGATTTTCCTACGAGTAATATTTTCATAATAAATAATTAAAATTCATAGTAAAGATAGGTTATATTTTTGCATATTGAATAAATTTGAATTGATTTTAAATAAACCTATAGAGTATATGTTTGATAGATATAGTGTTATGCCAACTTTAGTGGTTTAATATATAATGGAATAGTTTAATAAATTAAGATAATATTGTATTAAAATAAGATTTATCAGATGATTATCTTTAAGAGATTACTATTTTATTATCCAATTTTGAATAGGTTTTAGCGGTCCGTTTTCGCCTAGTCTATATTTATTTATAAATAGTGGATTCATTTGAATAGTAAATGAAAAAACACGGTCGATTTCTGTAATAATTTTATCTTCTTTAAAATAGGCAATGCCAATGAAAAATTTTCCAGCATTAAAATATAGAGATGGAATTTCAAATATAAAGGTGTTGTTTTTAAGAAAATCAATTTCAATTATTCCTTCTAAGCTTAGCATTGGACTGATGTTGAAAATCAAATTCCCTAATAGATCAGTGAGAACAATACCAATATTCGATACATTTTCTTGCGTTTTGAAAACGTTTTTAATTTCAACAGTAATTGGTTCGTTATTAAAAAACAAAGTCTGAATTTGACCCTCTTTGTTTTTCGTGTGTATTTTCAGATACTCAATAAAATCTGGAATTTCTTTATTTAAGAAGTCATTTAATCCATATGTGAGTAAACTTTCATTTAAGGTTTTTAAATTTGAAAAACAACCATTACTAGCAGTAAAAACCCAATTACAAGTTGTTGCTAATTCATTGATACTGTGAGAAATTAGAAGAACTGTTTTATCTTGTTCATTTGTTAATTGTTTTATTTTTTTTTGACTTTTCTCTCTAAATACTGCATCTCCAACTCCTAAGACCTCATCGAACAGATATACATCAAAGTCTAAATGTGCCATAATGCTAAATGCTAAGCGCAGATACATACCACTGGAGTAATTTTTAACTGGTTCATTAATAAACTCTTCAATTTCTGAAAATGTGACTATTTCTTCAAATTTATCTTCTATTTCGTTCTTTGTAAAACCGTGAATTTGTCCATTTAGAAATACATTTTCTTTTCCACTCAATTCTGGATGAAAGCCAGCACCAATGTCTAAGATACTCGCTACTCTGCCCCGAACCTTGACTTTTCCTGAAGTCGGTTTGGTCACTCCTGCTAGAATTTTCAGCAAGGTGCTTTTTCCACTTCCATTGGGACCTATAATTCCAACACTCTCACCTTTTTTGATTTCAAACGAAACATTTCTTAAAGCCCAATGCTCATTGGTACTTTTACCATCTTTATCTTTCATAGATTGACGGAGATGATAAACTTTGGATAAATTTTCGACCTTGATGGCGCTATCAGATTTCACGCAGTAATGTGTTTGAGTTCGAAATTACTAATTTTTCTGTTTCAAACGACGTGTTGTAGAGTTAGAAGTCAAAAGAAATATTCTATTAAAATTTCGACATTTCAATTTATTAAATGACACAATTATATTCTGATAAAGGATTTAGGTATCACCATTCCTTATTCTTTTAAGTTGTGCAAAAACAAATTTTAAATAATAATAGTTGGACAACAACAGATATTTCATCTTTTTCTTCTTGGATTGCACACTATTTGAGGTGATTAAATAGTGATATTCCTGTGATATTGATTTATGAATATCCCATTTTATTCCAATATAATAGTCATCTTTTAAAAGTATTTTTAAAACGTGAATATTCGAAAGTATAAATAAGTCATGCGATTTTCGTTTCGTAATTCCTTTCGTATGATTTCTGTAAACTGACCATTGTTCATTTATATATTTGAACTTAGAATTTTTCAATATATAGAGCGTTATCATCCATCCACCACTAAAGTTTATTAATGTTAAATTATCTAAGTTCTCTATCAACTTATTTGTTCTGAAAAGTAAACTTCCAGGAGGAATGACTATTCGATTAACAGCGTCCCAAGGATAATAATCACTTTTATAGGTATTAAATTGTGAATATGATTTAAACTGAGAATAGTAATTCAATTGTTCATTTTTATTCTTATCATCAGCTTGATTGATAATTGACACATCATGAAAAACACCATTGTATTCTGTGTTTTGTTCTAAAAAATCAACTTGTTTTTGAAGTTTATAATTATCAACCCAATAATCATCACCATCCATTATGATGAAATATTTTCCTTTAGTACATTTAGTCATTTCTAAAGTGTTTTCGGCAAAAGATTTACTTGAATCTAAATAAATAAGTTTAATTGCTGAATGTTTTTTAGATAATGATTGGATGCTTTCTTCAGTGTGATCATTAGATTTCGTATAGCAAATTAAAATCTCATAAGGGAAATCTATAATTTGATTTGTTACACTAGTTACAGCTTGTTCAATATAATTCTGATGATTATATGCTAAGATTACAATACTAACAAGAGTCATAATTATTTATATACTAGCGTATCTGTGACATTACTTTTTTCACATATTCGATATTGCTCGTTGCAATGGCACCCTTTAATAAAAAACGATTTCCTAGGAATGCATCTCGACCATGAAGTACTTTTTTGTCTCTAAATATAACACCTTCATTTTTCTTTAGATAAACTTTAGTTGTTAACCCTCCATTTACGATGTGTTCTTCGAGAAATTCATGAAATATAGTACACATTTTCAACACGTTTTCACTGTTATCGGGTGAGACAACTGCATAATTCCAATTGAGAAGTAATTCATCATTAGAATCATAGTCAATTATTTTAGCTGTATTTCTAAAAATAGGAGAGGAAAATCCAAAAATAACTTCCTGTGAGCACAACAATTGATATAATTCAGGATTATATTCTTTAATAATTGAAACTAACTGATCTCCATCTATGAAAAAAGTAGCTCCTCCTACAGGAGCAGCCTCTTGACAAATTAGTAGTACTAATGATAAGTCAATACTAGCATTGCAATAGTCGGTATGTAAAGGTTGATGTTTATTACTATGCTTATATGTTTGTTCAATATATCTTTCGTCAAATCTTATTGTTGTCCAAGAATCATGTATTATTTTTCTATTTATAGGATCGACATCTTTTTTTAATAAAAAACCTAATTGATGACCTAAATCCGTGTAGTATTTATTCAAGTCGATATCATCTGAAACATTTCTTATTACGATGACCTTAGATTCACCAATTAATGAATTAATATTATTGGCTATTTCTGGGCTATAATCTACTTCTTTAATAAATTCCATAATTCTAGTCTAATGTGCAACCAAAGTTAATTAAATATTCAGATATCGTTTATCTTACTTCATAAAATACTCATTAGGTTCTTGTATAGTTATTACTTACACAAAATTATTATTAGTTTTGTTAGTCTTTCTAAACAAAAAAACAATATGGTTGAAAAAATAGTACATCAATTGCCTTCCGATTTAGAATGGATGGTTATGTTTCGGATTTGTTCAATTAAAAGATTTGCTGACAAACAGACAATTATCGATATGTATTTTTTAAATATAGATACTGACGTGGATAATTATGATTTTGTCATTTTAACGAGTAATGGAAGATTCTTATACAATCATGAAAAAAATCTGTTTACAGATGGCGAGACACTTGAAGATCACATATTTAATAAAGGTGGATTATATGATGTATATGCAAGTAAATTAGTATTATTTGATTTGGATTTAGCGGATAGTTTTGCGACAGGTGATTATCCTGAATACGGGAAAGTAGTTTTGTATATCCAATTTAAAGAAAGAGTAGCTATTGCAAAAAGTGTTTTTACAAAAGCTCCTAACGAGAAATATTATGATTTTCTCCAAGCAGTAGGTATTAGGTATGTGTCTGGAGAGTATATAAATGGAGAATTCCTGACTACCTATGAAAATACACTTTCAAAACATATTTCTTCAGGTATTTTAGCTGATTTTTCAAGAACGGATAATTGTAATCTATTTTTCTTCTTACACGGAAATATCAATTCAGTATTAGCGGAAGGAATACTGCAAGCAGGAAAGAAAAGAATTCAATTTGAGAGAATTCAGCTTGCCGATAGATTAAAAGATTTGGCGATAAAATCTATGGCGTCACAACTGAAGATGGAAGTTTTACAGCCATTTGGAGAACCTTCTTTTCAAATGGGAGATGTGGTTCCAAAGGGATTCCTATACGGAGCATTGTCTCAATGTCTGAAGGATGATACTATTGTCAACGAATATAGAAAGTCATTAGAGGGCGATAAATTAAGAGGATTGTGGACATTTGAAAAAGATGATCTAGAAACTTCAATAGATTCTGCTCTAGTAATCATGAACTTATATGATGAAGAAGCGACATCTATTTTAAAGAAGTTTCAAGATGAGGAAACAAAAGCATATCTTCCTCAAACAGATGCTATTTTACCTAAAAAAGGAGATATGCAATATGTACCTGAAAAAGATCATTGGTGTCAACCTGATATTAGTATTTCGGCTCTCATTTTAAGTCTTATGAAACGCCATAATTTAGAAGTAGAAGATGAATTAGTAGATTATGTAAATGAAAACATTGAAAAACGCTCTGGTTTGTACTTCACCAATCCCTACTTTGTAGATTGGTTATATGCAAAAGGATTATCCGTTTCTGATCCGTCAGGTAAAATTAAAAAACAATTAATAGAATCTATATTATCGTCCGTAAACAGCGACTTCTCATTGGGGACTTTTGATAAAGTTTTTTCAACTGCATGTGGTATTATGGCACTTAAGGAATTAGGATGTGAAAGTAGTTTGATTTACGCACTTCAATTGTACGTATTGAATAACTATAGAAATCCCAAAGAAAGTCAACCTATTCCGTTTTATTCAAGTTTGATAATGGATACGAATAAAGAAGGAAGAAAAGTGGATGTAAACAATAAGGAATTGGCTATTTATTTATACAAAGATGTACATGAAATGGTTTATTTGTCTGTCGTTACTTTGAGCTTAAATATTCCAACGGACAATGTTACAATTGATATAAATAAAGGTTTAAATGATTATGTTTCTATAAATAGCCCTTCAAGATATTCGTGCTCAACTATCGAAGATTACTTAGCAAACTATTCTTTAGTGAATTATGTATAAGATGAAAATCTTTCCTGATATTCTAAATGTTATTTCAGCAGCAAGATTGTGGAAAAACTTGCCTTTACTTTTTATTTTCTTAAGTGGCTCAGTAATAGGCGGCGGCGGGAATGCCTTCTATTTATTAATTGGTATTATTGGTATTGCCTTTTCTTCCGCTTTTATGACCCACTTAAACATTATTACAGATAGGGAATTAGACTTAATTGAAAAACCTCATTTATATAAAATGTTGTCATCCAATAAACGAGTAATGAAATCTGCGTTGTTTATTGAAATATTAATAACACTTTTAATCGTTTTTCTCTTTTTAATAAGTGCTTATTTCATTTCAGGTCTGATGATATTAATATTTACAGTGGTTGCCATATTGTATTCATATAATTTCTTGTCATCGACTCCACAAAATAAGCGACTTAAGGTTCATTGGTTAGGCCATTTTATAATATTAATGGTTGGATATATATCCTTATGGGCAGCAGGTTTTTTTATAAATGGCTCTTTCAGTGATTTTTATCAATGGTTACCAGTTTTTATTGGAATTTCATTATCAGAATACGCACTCTTTTTATTTGAAAGTTCGATTGATCAAAAAGCGGAAAAAAGTCAAAGACTAAATACTCTTGCAGCTAAATTAGGAAGAGAAAAAACAACTTTTGTTTCAATTGCAATGGCATTATTGAGCTTATTAATTATTCTAGGAATGCTTTTTCGTGGAATGGACACTTCAATAATATCAATTTCATTTTTACCAGTTGCTATACTTATTTTATTGTTTTTATCCGTTGTATCTTATAAAAGGCTCTATTTGAAATCTCAAACGTACAAAGTTCCTGATTTAATTTTTAACTTTGGTAGAGTTTATATTCTATTGACTACCATTTACATCAAATTCATATTATGAAAAATGTCACTCAAATACCTTTCGATCCAATAAATGAAGTAAAAAATGGAACTGAAATAGTTGATTACTTTTTACAAAATGAAATTGATTCTCATCCTTTTTTTAGCGACGATAAAAGATTTAATATTGCATACGTCAATCTCATATTAGAAAACGGTAGAGAATTGGATATCACTGGGTTTTTAGCCCGAACTATCTCAATGACAAACAATTTTGAAATTAGATGTGCGCTAGTTCCGCAACTCTATGATGAACTAGGAGGAGGGAATCCTGAAAAACTTCATATTTTTCACATCGCTAAATTTTTAAATTCAATTTCACCTTTTGTTAAAATCTCAAATGAGTCTGATAAAGCTAAATTGAATGATGCGTATAGTGAACTAACAAAAGTGTATAAAAATCTTTTCTTTTCAGATAACTTTAATACGTGTATAGGTGTAGCAATTGCTAATGAAATTATTGTACAACCTATATTTGATTATATAAAAGAAAATGTTCAATTAAATATAGATTTACTTGATAAAGAAGATATCGTTTGGGTGACTGCTCATGATGAATTGGAAGAAGATCATGTGGAAGATACTAAGCATCTTTCCTCTATTATTAGTCAGTCTCCTGAAGATTTGAGGGAAGTATTCAATGCTGGTTTTGTTTTGATGTCCGCATTTTGGACATTTTTCGATGTTTTAAATGCAATTGAAATTGAATAATAATGAAGAGGAGTATTTTATACGATAAAATTAAACTTACGGCAGAGCAAAACCCGGATATAGCTGTTTTTCGATATAAAGAAAATAATACGTGGAAATCCCTTACTTACAAACAATACATTCTTCAATCTGAGAAATTAGCAAAACATCTTTTTGTTAAAGGTATTAAGAAAGGAGATGTTGTAGCAAGTTATACAAACAATAGTGTTTGGTTAAATATTTTAGATTTAGCTCTTCTTCAAATTGGTGCAGTTCATACTATTTTTTTTCCAAATTATTCTCAAGAGAACTTAAATGAAGCAATTCAGTATATTCAGCCTAAAGCTATTTTTGGTCATTCAGGACTATTTTTAAGTAATTTGATGAAAGTCAAAAATGATTCACACCATTCCTTTCAACTTTATTCTCTTTCAACGAATAGAAAAAATATACTTTCCATTTCTGATTTAATATCAGATGATGAGGTTTCGGATGTTATTTTTGAGACTATCTCACCAGATGATCCCTATAGTATCTATTTTACTTCAGGAACTACAGGAAGTGCCAAGGGGGCATTGGTATCCAATAGAGCTATTGTTAATACAATTGATACTTTGCAGGGAATCTTCACGTTAGAAAAGAATGATTCTGCCATTAGTATAGCACCTTTAAGCGTGAGCTCTGAGCGATGTCTAAACTACTTTTACCAATGTAGTGGAGTAACAACCTACTATTCCGAAAGTATGGAGACAATCATTGAAACGATTCAAGTTGCTAAGCCTTCTGTATTTTTGACATCTCCTTTAATGCTGCATAAGATTCGAGATACTATTTATGCAAAGTTAAATGAACTCCCTTCTGGCTTTAAGAAATCGCTATTGAAGAAAGCATTAGCGTATGCAGAAGTGGAAAATAACATAAATAGGAAATCACTTTTAAAGACAATTTTTGATAAACTAGTTTATTCGAAATTTCGAAATATTCTAGGAGGAAAAGTACGTTATATTGTTTCAGGTGGAGCAGCATCTAGCAAAACCACCTTGATTTTTTATCATAATATTGGTATTCCAGTATATGAAGGTTATGGAATGACAGAATGCCATACGATTACTGTCAATCAACCGAAGTCTAAGAATAATACCTATGACCATGTAGGAACTGTATTTGGGGAAACAGAAATCAAAATTTCGGATGAAGGAGAAATTCTTTGCAGAAGTCCCTATATGTTTTATGCCTATTTTAATTTACCAGAGACTACTCAATTATCGTTTACCAAAGATGGATTTTTCAAAACAGGAGATAAAGGCAAGTTAGATATGAATGGTAATCTAAAAATTAATGGTCGAATTAAGAATATATTCAAAACCAAGGCAGGTATTTATATTAACCCTGAGGGTATTGAAGCAATTTTGATGCAAGATGTTATTTTTAATCAAATAGTAGTAATAGGAGAGAATAGAAGCTTTCTAACGGCTTTAATCTACCCGAACAATAGTTCGAATAATGCTACAATAGAAGAAACAAAGTCGTTGATTAAATCTTGTATTGAGAGGTTTAATAGCACAAAAGTAGGGGCAGAGCAGATTCACGACTTTCATATTTTAAATGAACCTTTTACCATTGAAAAAGATGAATTGACGATGAGTCTAAAACCCAAGAGAAAAGTAATTGAACAGCATTACATGAACGAAATTCAAAAAATGTATGAGGATAAATGAATTTATTGAACTTTTAAAAGGTGAATTTGATTTTCTTGAATCGACTCAAATTTCACCTGATAGTAAGTTATACGATACTTTTGGAGGCAGTTCTTTAAACCTTTTATTCTTAAGAGGAATAATTGGAGAACACTTTGAAGTAAACTTAATAGATCAAGAAATTAAAGATTGCGAGACATTAAACGACTTGTACACAAAAATATATTCTCATCTTGAAAATAAACCTTCATAAAAGTATTACGCTAGAAGTAGTCGACGAAAATAATCTTGAACTATTACGTGAGTTAAGGAATAATTCTGTCATTCAAGAAATATTAGTGCATAAAGGATTGGTGTCTAGTAATGAACAAAAGAAATGGTTTGATACTACAGACAAAATAAAAAATATTTACTTTTTAATCTATATAGAAAGCGAAATTCAAGGCTATGCATTATTGAAAAATATTGATGATACAAATACAATTGGTGAGCCTGGTATATTTTTGATATCCAACCACTTTTCTTCCATTGGTGGAATTCTGACTATTTCATTTTTAGATTTTTGCCATGATTTCTTTGGTATTAACTACTTCTTTGGGAATGTCCTTAATTCTAATAATCAAGCTTTAATGAACTATACTTATTTTGATACTAAAAAAGAAGAAAAAGAGAATGAAGTTATATTAAAAGCAAAAGTTAGTTATTCAGAAATGAAAAACATTAATAAACTAAGAGGGTATATTCAAAAATGGGATGGGTACAATCGAATTTTTAGTATTTCGTCATTAATTAATGACATAACAAGAATTCCAAGCTATTCTATATTATCGAATATCAAAGTCCTCGATTGACAATTACATATGATCATATATTTTAAAAATTTTCTTTGAAAAAGGAGGAAACCTTGGTATCAGTGAGAATTTCTTAGATCGAATTAATATACTTTTAGGATTAGAAAAAGCATTAAAGCTATGAATACCATGATATTTACCAATTCCACTATTTTGAACACCACCAAAAGGGAAGTGTGGATTTGAACCTTGCACTAAACAATCGTTTACACAGATACTACCAGATATAGTTTGGTTAGCGACTTGATTAATCAGCTCTTTATCTGAGCTAAATATATAAATCGATAGAGGAGCCGAGTTTTCGTTTATTAATTGGATAACCTCATTAATATTATCATACGAAATAATGGGTAATATAGGTCCGAAAATTTCAGTATTTAGTAAGGATGAATCTTTTGCAGATTCAATTTTGACATCGATGAGTGTCGGTTCTATTTTTAGTGAATCAATGTTACTTTTTCCACCTAAAATTAAGCTTTCTCTATTCTCATGAATGATTTCTACTAATCGTTCAAATTCACCTGTATTGATGATCTTTGGATAATCAGTGTTTTCTAAAATCTGTTCTCCATAAAATTCATTTAGAACGTCACGAAATGATTGAATAAGTGCTTCTTTCTTTGTGTGGTGAACAAATAAATGATTGGGAGATAAACAAGTCTGTCCAGCATTTAATAATTTACCCCAAACAATTCGATTGAGTGCTTTTAAATAACCGTCCGAATGAAAAATGAGTGGATTTTGACCGCTTAATTCCATAATGATTGGAATCATCCTTTCAGCAGCTAATTGATATATCTCTCTACCATTCTTTTCCGAGCCTGTAAAAAATATAAAATCTATTTTTTCTTCTAATATAGCTAGCACTTTCTCTTTCCCACCTTCTTCCACTCTTATTAAATCTGACTGAAGCTCTTCATTAAACATTTTATGCAATAATCTTGAAGAGTTAGGGGCTAAGGGTGATGTTTTGATAATTACCTTGTTTCCAGCAGCTAACGCACCTATTGCTGGAACTAAACTTAAATGAAAAGGAAAATTCCATGGAGAAATAATTAATACGGTTCCATAAGGCTCTCGTTTTATGTAGCTTTTACCTGGTTGTAGTTGAAAAGGCGTAGGAACTCTTTTGAGTTTTGACCACTTTTTTAAGTTTTTTAATACAGACTTAATTTCCTCATTTATAACGACGATTTCGGAAATTTTAGATTCAATAACATTTCGACTAAATTCTTTAAATAAGACTTCTAAAATTTCTACTTCATTTTTTTTTATCAAACGATATATTTGTTTGATAATTATTTTTTTACTTTCATACATTTTACACCCAATAATACCAGTTCTTTGTTTCAAAGTCAGAGGCTAAAAATCCTCCTAGACTAATTCTACTTCCTTCGGTAACGGGCTCAACCCTATGCCAATATTGACCTCCTGGAAATAATAGTAAATCCCCATCTTCTATTTTTAATTTTATCTTATTTGTTGTTTTTAATAAATCTATTTCTTCATTTTTATTATTTATTAAAATTTTTGATTCAATCAACTTGGGGAACTCCTTTCTCTTATAATTATAAATAGAGATTTCTCCGCCTTTTTTTGAGTTTTCAATAATTGTAAAAAAACTTAGCTGATTATCAAAATTAATATCTTGTATGAGATGATTGTAAGTTCCTTTTTCACATCTCGAAGTAATTGAAGAACCGTTATGAATGTTTGCAGTGGCATTTACTCCTACTTTCTGGTTCATGACTCTAAAATTAAATGGATTAAAAAATGTGCCATTTGGACCATGTAATATCTTACATTTATTGTTATTTAAATTTCTAAATGTTCGAGAGAATTTTTCAGAAAGATTAGTTTTAAAATGACTAATAATATTCGATAAATCATTTTCTGTTCCATTAAAATAGATACTTGGATCTTCATTTATGTCAATAGTGTTAAATGATGTTCGAGGGAATACAAAATAATCTTTTGCAGGTGTTATTAATAATTCCTGAGGAATATTTTTTAAATCTTTTTTGATTTGAGTTAAATCACTACCACTTATGAAATCATGAAGAATTACATATTGAATTTCATCATTTCTTAATTGATCTAAAATGCTTTGATCAAGCTTTTCATTGTTGTGTAAATGGATTCCTTTCATAGTAAAATTTAGTTAATGATTTAAAATTATATAATTTTCCAAGTAAAATTGTTAAAATCAGAAATACCTTTAGATTTTAATAATAGTAGAGCTTCGCTAGAATATTTATCAAGGTTATTATAAAACAAATCTTTTTCTGTAGCTATAAAATCTGTTTTAGAAGGAGCAACATTCTCAATACGAGACGCTATATTTAGTTTGTCTACTGGAATACCAGTAAACTTAGATATAAAGCTAATATCTTCTGATAATAATGAATATCTGTAGATAAGAGTACTGTTATAGGGTATAGTATTTATGGTTTCTGTAATTCCTTTTGCCCATTCGATGCATAATATTGGTATTATATCTTTCAATATTTTTATTATTTCATCGTCATTTTGAAAATTATTGATCCCAAAACTCTCTCCAAAAGTTAATTTAATAGAGGTTTCATGCCAATTCTCTATTCCAAAATGAGAGAAGTGGAATTTGATGTGATTTAAAAAAGAATTTGCCCAAGAATAAGGATCTCTTATTGGAAGAAAAAATTTGGAATTTGGATAATTAGAAATAATGAAGTCTAAATTATGAAAATTAAATGTAGAAATATCAAATATTTGATTTTTAGCATTTTCTCTTTTCTTTAATAAATCATTTAATTCTTCTCTTGATATGTCCCCATTCTTAAAACGATATCTACTTATAATAGTTTCCTTAAACCAAAATTCGTGCATGTCACAGTTCCACATTAAAATTTGTGCTAGTGAAGTTGAAGCTGTTTTTGGTAATCCTATGAAATAGTATTTTATATTATTTTTTTTATTTCTAAAATACTTTAAAAATTTGTCTAGCATAAATAAAATTATATTCTTTCAGTTTTTACTTTATAAGGAAGTGAAATTAAACTTTTACCTAGTAATTCTGAGTTATCAACTACTTTATTTTTAGATGTTCTTATGATCAAAAACTCTTCTGACTTTAATTCAATCGCATTGTCTTTGGCAATTATTAAGTCAAAGTAATAAATAGTGTTACTAAGTAATAGTTTTTCGGGGATTTCAAAACTTATTTTATAATTCCCTATACTATCCATAGCAACTGTCTGTCTTGAAGTTAATAGAGAAATAAAATTCCCTTTATCATCAAATAACTTTAAACCTATCTCAATTAGAATATCTTTCATTAGTTGAATAAGAATACTAATTTCAAAGGAGTGTTGATTACTTATTCCTGTTTCCTCAAATTTGAAATTATCTAAATTGTAATTATTAATGAGAAAATTTTCGCCTGAATTAATGATTTCTTTAAAATTATAAAAAGGATATGAAGTTATTTTAAAATGTTCAAATCGTATGTTTTCATAATCATTTAAGATTTGTAAATCGCCTATTTTTTCAATAGAACCATTTTTTAAGTAAATTATTTTCTGACTATTAAACCTTAATAGCGAAGTCATATGACTAACATTAATAATAGTTTTTTTTATATCTATTAGGGCACTAATTCTTTCTTTCGATTTGAGTTGAAAATCTGCATCTCCTACACTCAAAACCTCATCCAACAAATACACATCAAAATCCAAGTGAGCCATGATACTAAACGCCAATCTCAAATACATTCCATTTGAATAATTCTTTACTGGCTCATCAATAAACTTCTCTATTCCAGAAAAAGCTAGGATTTCCTCAAACTTCTCTTCAATTTCTTTTTTTGTGAATCCATGAATTTGTCCATTCAAATAAACATTTTCACGACCACTTAATTCAGGGTGAAAACCAGCGCCTATGTCCAATATACTCGCTACTTTTCCACGAATAGTCACTTTTCCAGACGTAGGTTTAGTAACGCCTGCTAAAATTTGTAATAACGTGCTCTTGCCGCTTCCATTAGGACCAATAATCCCCACACTTTCGCCTTTCTTAATCTCAAAAGAAACATCTTTCAACGCCCAATGTTCATGCGATTCATTGCCGTTTTCATCCACTCTAGGTTGACGAAGGTGGAAGACTTTGGATAAATTCTCTACTTGTATAGCAATATCAGATTTCACTTAGTAATTTCTTTGCCGTCTAAGTTACTGATTTTTTCATTTCAAAGCGTATAAAATCGACTGAAAAAAAAACTTACTTCTGAGTTGTTTTTTCTAAATTCCCAATCTCCTTCAAACATTTTTCACACAAACAATCGTGATGCTTCTTTGATAGATATGCTTTCGTCGCTTCGGAAAGATGTAAAGTGGTGCAAAAGCAGTGTTGGATATCATTTACTTTACACTCAAAAGAGGCAGAACATCGGTCGCATTTTTTTAGTGTCATAGTTAAAAAATGAACGATAAATTACCCTTTCCGCTTTTCTTCTCGTTCCTTTTGGATTTTATCCATCCGCTGAATGTCATAGAATGTTTTGTCGATTGTCATGTATTCCCCATCGGGGATTGGGCTTAAAGCAGGAGCGGCTACTACCACACCTGTTCGATCGATTAAAATGTAATACGGATAACTTTGAACGTTGAAGGTCTTGTAAAACGGATCATTCTCATCTAATTGGACGACATCCCAAGGAAGTGTAGATAATAATTTAGTGATTTTTTTATTTTCTTTCTCTTCTTTAGTATAAACGGATACAAATTTCACCATACCAGAATAACGCTGGTAAATTTCTTTTAATAACTCAATCTCTTGTGCTGTTCCTGTGTAATTAGGTTTAAAAATATGGAAATAGATATATGAATTTTCAAAGCCTTTCAAGTTAATGAGTTTGCCGTATTGATTGAGCAAGGCAAAATTAGGGGATGGATTTCCAGCGGTAACTTGTGTTAAACGAAAAGCAATATTTGCAGCGATTTTCCCATTTTCGGCTTGTTTCGGAAAACGACTAATGCTATCTAAAATCTCTAATATATTGGTTTTTGGAAATTCAGGATTGTCATAAGCTTCCGCTAATCCATGAATCATCACCAATTCTCGGAGTGCTTCGTTGGAATACACTTTGTCAATTTTCCCCTCTTTCAAGGTGTAAGAAGGACGCGTCAAATACTCTTCTTCTAATGCCTTCATAATCAGTGTAGGACTTTTCTTTAGAACGGCCATATAAACGCGGTTATTCACTTCCACATCCAATTGTGAGAAAAGTTTTGAATAGAGTTTTTTGATGATTAAGAAATAATTTTCATTGTCGTATTGCACTGATTTTTTATCAATATAGGTATCGAAAATATAACGAAGTGCTTTTTCATTATTGTAAACACTCATGTCTAAGTCGGCAAACGAATAGTGGACAAAACCTTTGTAAAACTCACTCTCAGCTTGTGAAACACGATAAATGGAATCTTTAAGTGCTTTGTATTTGTCTAAAAAAAGCTGTTTGTTACGAACAAATTCATACAGATTTAGTGCATAAAATCGGTCCACCGCATAATCAAAATCAATTATTTTTTGATTGATATCATTGGTGTCAAGATGGAGAAAGATAGAAGTGACATAATTCCCTAATGAACGATAAGGCTTGTCTTTATCGTGAAGAGGTAAATAAATTTCATAGGTTTTACTTGGCTCAATGTAAATGTAAGAGGAATTATTATTGGAACGAATAACGACTTTCTGAATTTTAGTATTTTCAAAACTCATCGAAAAAGTACTGTCTTCTTTTACCGTCGTTATGGCTATTTTTATTTCTCTTTGAGATAAGAAATCGGTTATTTCATTTACTTCGATCGTTTTTCCAATGTATTCTGGAGCGTATCCTTTAATGGTAGTAATGGTTTGCGTTATTCCCACTATGGAACACAAAAAGCTAATTAAAATGGAAAGAAAATATTTACTCATAGGACTAATTAAACGAGGTCGGCGAAGTTTGTTACAAATAACGAACCATCTCCGCCTAATTTATATATTTCACGAACGATAGTTGAACTAATAGTGCTTACTTCTGGATTTGTGTACACAAGAATGGTTTCGATGTTCGCCATTTTTTTGTTGGCTATTGCAATAGGACGTTCGTATTCAAAATCTTTGGTATCTCTCAATCCGCGAAGGATATATTTGGCTTCCATGGAACGACAGAAATCCACCGTTAATCCATTGTAAGAAACGACACTGATTTTTGGGTTTCCAGCATAAAGCTTTTTGACATGTGCTATTCTTTTGTCCGTATCAAAAGCGTACGTTTTAGAGATGTTGACGCCGAATGCAATAATGATTTCGTCAAATAAATCTAGCGCATTTTCAATCACACTTTCATGTCCTTTGGTAAACGGATCGAAAGACCCTGGAAAAACAGCTATTCTTTTCATACGTTTAGTTTAAAAAATGAAAAATACACATTTCCATATTTTTTTTGGTCATAGAAATTGGGGTGTGTCGTCAAATTCGTATCTCTTCCATGCTCCACGATTAACCATCCAAAATCGGTCAATAAATTACGTTCAAAAACAGTGGTGACGATTTCTAAATGAAATGTTTCCGCATATGGTGGATCGGCAAAGATGAGGTCGAAAGGTTGTGTTGCTGCTTTCAGATATTTAACCACATCCGATTGAATGACTTGAATGTCTTCGTCCACTTCTAGCTGTTTCGCTAAAGCATTGATGAATTTTACACAATTGTGATTTTTATCCACTGAAATAATCTTTCCAGCTTCACGAGACGCGAATTCAAAGGAGATGTTTCCTGTTCCAGCGCATAAATCGAGTATCCGCAATTCATGAAGTGAGATTCTGTTTTCTAGCACATTGAAAAATCCTTCTTTCGCAAAATCTGTTGTTGGTCGAGAAGGAAATGATTTCGGAATACTGAATCTTCGGGACTTTAATTTACCTCTATTTATACGCAAACTGATAAGTATTTAAGTGTTTGTATGGGTTGAACTTCAACGTTGAAATTCTCCGTTTCTTTTATGTTGAACCAATTTTCTAGAAATTGCTCTTCGTTTATCGAGCTTTGACTCAACGGGTGAAGTATAATCATTCCTTTGTCTTCCAATGAATTGGTTTGATTGAGTGTATTTAATGTGTAATAAATCAAATCGCTTTCGTTCGTATATTCAAAACTATTGTACATCTTCAACTCGTTGTGTTTTACATAAATCATCAATGAGAATTGCTGCGTTAAAATGAGATGAATCGTCGGTTTGAAAGAACTCGTATTGAAAATTCCTCGGATTAAACCCGTACCTAAGTGCTGAAGAACGATTCTTGGGAAGCGTATCACAAAAAATGATTTCACCCAAAAAGGAATTTCATACACATTGATAATCGACAATTCTGAAATGCGGTTATAATCGACTTCGTGTTCAATTTTACCTTCTGAAAAACTATAGTTGAGGACTTCTTTTGGTGTCGCATTTTCAAGTAAACTCATCGGAATTAAAGAACTTGTCGGAGAATACCACATCAAAATATGTTCTTCAAAAGCGTCCTCTTGCAATTGATGTTTTTCAATAAACGCCTGCAATTGTTCTTTATAATAATAATCTGCTTTACTCGTAAAGGCTAGTTTATCCAACCATCGGAAAGAATCATTTTCTGAAACTCCCAAATGGATTTCACTCTCTGTTAAAACAAAATAGGCTATTTTACTCACGCTCTTTATGATTTGAAACAAAGGTATCAAAAAATAGTTTTACTATCTGAAATAGAAGGAGGAATTGAATTTCAATTTTGTATTAGGTCTTGGAATTCATTTTTACAAAAGAGATAAATTTCTTTGCATTACCATTTATTATAATTAGCTGCCCTTTCAGGGCGGAGAAGTAATAAGAATTTAAATAACGTGTCCATTGTTTTACATTTCTACGCCCTGAAGGGGCAACTTATTCTAGCAGGATGCAACGCATCCTGCTAGAATGTGAATGTTTTTTTCGCCCTGAAAGGGCAGCTTAATCTCCAATTCATTTTTTTTGATTTAAATCAAAAACCTGTTTTCCCAAATTAAAATCTCCTATTTTGGTATTTTGTGTAATTTTGCTCCAATGAAAGCATCTCTCATCATTTCTGTGTACAAAGACGTTGACGCTCTAGAAGCTATTTTACGCTCGGTAGAACGTCAAACCGAGCAAGATTTTGAAGTGATAATAGCGCAAGATGCAGAAGTAGATTGCTTCACTGAAAGTATCAATCAATTTAAAGCGAAAGGCTTTCAAATTTCACTCCTTCAACAAGAAGATAAGGGCTTTCAAAAAAACAAAATTCTGAACAAAGCAATCGCTTTAGCTGCTACTGAAAAATTGATTTTCATTGATGGCGATTGTGTGTTGCACCCTGAATTTATAGCGCAGCATTTGGCGTGTTTGAAGGCGAAAAGTTTTTGTGCAGGAAAGCGAGTAGATGTGGATCAAAAGACATCGTTAAAAATCAGAAATGGAGAGATAATCACACCTTCATTTTTTCAACTTGTCGTCAATGGTTCCAATCGTATTGAAGAAACGTTTCGGTTTTTAATTCCATTTAAAGGCAACGCTAAAACATCGCTTTTGGGCTGTAATATGAGTTGGAATAAGGCCGACTTAGTCGATTTGAATGGCTTTGACGAAGATTACACTGATCCAGGTTATGGCGAAGATGTCGATATCGAATTTCGCGCAGAATTATTTGGTCTCCAAAAAATAAACACACGTTACCGAACTATTCAGTATCACTTATTTCACGAACGACCCGAACGCGAAGATCAAGTGGCGATTAGTAGAGCAAAATATCAATCGAAACGCAAACAGGCGAACTATCGTTGTTCAAATGGCATTGTAAAAGCGTAATTGAAGCGCTTCTGTTTAATAATTTTCATCTAAGTTTACGTTTTTTATCTTTTTAACGAATAAATGTCAACAAGTTGTTTTATTTGCTGTTTTGTTGTGTGCTAATAGTCGTATATTTGAAAATGTCGCATTTTCTCTATAAAATCCGACAATGAAAACGTTTTAAATTAGCAAATGGCAGAAGAAGTTCAATATAACGAAGACAACATCCGGTCCTTAGATTGGAAGGAACATATTCGTTTACGTCCCGGAATGTATATCGGTAAGTTAGGAGACGGTTCATCGGCTGACGATGGTATTTACGTGCTGGTGAAAGAAGTCGTAGATAATTGTATCGACGAATTTGTAATGGGAAATGGAAAACGAATTGATGTAAAAATCAAGGATAACAAAGTCAGCGTTCGAGATTACGGTCGTGGAATTCCATTGGGTAAAGTGGTGGAGGTTGTTTCCAAAATGAATACAGGAGGAAAATATGACTCTAAAGCATTTAAGAAATCTGTTGGTTTAAATGGTGTTGGTACAAAAGCGGTGAATGCTTTGAGCTCTCACTTTATGGTATATGCCGTTCGTGATGGGGAAAAGAAAGTAGCTGTTTTCTCCCAAGGTAATTTAATCGAAGATTTACCAGTTGAAAAAACAGACGAACAAAACGGAACCTATGTAGAATTTATTCCGGATGATCCCATTTTCAAAAAGTATACGTTTAAAGCGAACTATTTGGAGAAAATGTTTTGGAACTACTGCTACCTGAATAGAGGCCTTGCGATTTATTATAACGGCGAAAAATTTCAATCAAAAGAAGGATTGAAAGACTTGCTTGAAAACAATATGGATGGTGATCCTCTTTATCCAATTATTCACTTAGAAGGATATGATATTGAAGTCGCATTTACACATGGAAAAACATACGGAGAAGATTATTACTCATTCGTAAACGGTCAACATACGACACAAGGAGGAACGCACCAAAGTGCTTTTCGTGAGTCTATTGCGAAAGTAATTCGTGATTTTTACAATAAGAACTATGAAGCGTCCGATATTCGTCAATCAATTGTAGCGGCGATTGCTATCAAAGTAATGGAGCCTGTTTTTGAATCACAAACGAAGACAAAGTTAGGTTCGCAAGATATTGAGCCGGATGGACAATCCATTCGTACCTTCATCAATGATTTTTTGAAAGATAAATTAGATAATTATCTGCATAGAAATCCTGAAGTGGCGGATATTATTGAGAAGAAAATTAAGCGAAGTGAGAAAGAACGAAAAGAACTTTCTGGTATTCGTAAGTTAGCAAGAGATCGTGCGAAGAAATCCAATTTACACAACCGTAAATTACGGGATTGTAAAGTGCACTTGACCGACACAAAAGATCCACGCTATCTAAATACGACATTGTTTATTACCGAGGGAGATTCTGCGAGTGGTTCGATTACAAAGTCAAGAGATGTTGCTACACAAGGTGTTTTTTCGTTACGAGGTAAACCACTGAATTCCTATGGTTTAACTAAGAAGATTGTGTATGAGAATGAAGAGTTTAACCTTCTTCAAGCAGCTTTGGATATCGAAGACGAAATGGATAATTTACGCTACAATAAAATTGTGATTGCAACCGATGCCGACGTCGATGGAATGCATATTCGCTTGTTGTTGTTAACCTTTTTTCTTCAGTTTTTCCCTGATTTAATCAAGCGTGGACACGTCTTTGTTTTACAAACACCTTTATTTCGTGTGAGAAATAAAAAGCAAACGATTTACTGTTATTCGGACGAAGAACGTCGTAAAGCGATTGCCGTTTTGGGGAAAAATCCTGAAATTACGCGATTTAAAGGATTGGGTGAGATTTCGCCCGATGAGTTTAAGAATTTCATTGGAGAAGATATTCGATTAGATCCAGTGGTGATGTCAAAGGACTCTTCCATCGAAGATATTCTATCTTACTATATGGGGAAAAATACGCCCGAACGTCAGGAATTTATTATCAATAATTTACGTTTAGAAGATGATAGTGAGGAAGCATTGATTGGTGGAGTTGAAAATAATAAGAAAGAAAACGAAGTAGCATGATGGACGACGAAAAAGAAGATGCATTAAATCCGTCCGAAGACGGTCAAGGGGTAATGAATTTCACTACTTTTCGATTTATTAATTGAAAAAATTTATATATTTGTTTGATTTTTAAAACAATAGCATTATGAAAAAATTCATTTACACATTCGTAGCCTTTGCTATTGTAACGGTTTTTAGTTTTTCTTCCGCTCAAAAAGATAGAGCGGAAGATGCCATTAAAAATGCCACTTACATTTTTGATGGACAAACTTGCGGTATGAAATTTATTAAAAATGATGACGGAACGTATTATGTTACATATCGCCTTGTGGTAAACAACCTTATGAAAGGAGATAAAAAACTACACGAGGGCGATACCATTGAGTTAGTTTCTGAAATGCCAGAAGAGTGGCACCTTTTTGGAGATACTTTGATAAGCACAGCTCAGGTATCTGACCTTGCTTATTCCATGTATAAAGGAGCTTCTTTAGGTCCGAAAAAAGTAAGAGGAGTTTATTTTTTAAAACCAGATGTTTTTAAAGAAAGACATGTATATAGATACTACAGTAATTATTTTAGTGGTTATTTTGGTATTAGAGATGTTTCACGAACAGATAGCCTAAACATATCAGTGATAACCAAAGAAGTAGGAGGTTTTGGAAAGAAGTTCAGAAGTATTGCTATTTTTAATGAATATTTGGTTTCAATGGGTTTAAAGCCTATTTTGTACAACGATAGCGACTATACCCATAAAAAAAAAGATGTGTTTTCCGAAGAAACAGAAAAAACGCATCTAAACAAAAGTGAACAAGGTAAACTCAACTATGATAAGCATTTTGATATTATAGCAAAAAGAAAAGCCAACAACTCGTTTACAGCAAAAACAGGTAAGAATATCTTTTTAGAAGTCAAAAACGAAAGTATGACCTGCGATACTTTAGGTGCAACGTACTACGAATTTGACGTTTTTATATCCTGTGAAATATCGGACACTTATTTGGATAATGTGATTTTGGTACTCCAATACAATCAAAGCGCATTTAACAAAAAAATTACAGACAACAATAAAATAGTTATAACAAAAGGAAATGCCTTTAACAATGCAACATATGAAGACCCGATGTCGGGATTGAGTGATGAAACAGAAAATTCCATACGGTTCAGATTAGGATTTAGTAAAAGCGTTACTTCGTGGAACAGGACATTATTAACACCCACTCCGCAACAGTTAGTACACCTAAAAATCAAAATAAATCGTTGCGAAAATTTTTCTTCGGATATTCTATTTATTGATGATGATGGAGCAAAAGTTGCCGACACTTACACGGAAAATGCAACCATCTCGCCTTCTAATACGCTTTATTTTGGATATACACCAAACTACACACAACCCAATCCTTTTTATTTGTGTGCACCACTCCAAATAATTGATTTCTACCCCAAAAGTATATCTTCGGGAATAAATTCGATTTTAACCATTGTGGGTAAAGGCTTTGGGTGTTACCGAGGAACTACTCAAGTTTTGTTTAAAAATGCAGATGACGGAGGAGCAAATGATGTTTTATACTTAAATCATTATGATTACATCGACTCGCTTTGGTCAGATACACTCATTCAAATCAAACTTCCGTATAGCGTTCAAGATACTTTAAGTTTAACAACAAATTATCCTTTAGGTAGTGGAATTTTTCAAATTAAAAAAGGTACTGAAACAGCAACGAGCAGTGTTCCACTTACCATTCGGTATGCGGTAATGAATCACAACGCTACAAATTCAGCAAACTTTTCTGAGGTATATCGAAAAGTACCGTATCGTCATGTGTCAAGTGCTACTAAAGAAAATAACCGTGCCATTGAGTTTTATTTAGACACGAGTATTGCTAATAAGCCTGATATGAAAGCAGTGGTATATAAAGCATTAAAAGATTGGTCGTGTGCCACAGGTATTAATTGGGCTATTATTGATACAATACACCAATCAGGGTTTAATGCCGATGGTAAATCAATCATTTTCTTAACTGATGTTTTACCTGACCCTACAGCTATTGCCTCTGCTAACTCACGAGATAATAAATTTTGTTCTGATGAACTTACGGGCGAGCGATTTATTTATTTTAAAGAAACAGATATTGGTTTTTTGCGTGTACCATTAGGTAAAACATGGTTTATAGATACAAATACTACGCAAGGTGTCACAGCTAATAAGTATGATTTTTACAGTACCGCTTTACATGAATTGGGTCATGTCGTCAACTTGGGACATGTTATCAATACCAAAGATGTCATGCATTATGGCGAGACGTATGGTCCTATTCCTGCAAGTGATAGACTAAATTTAGACACGTATCAAGGTGCTATTGAGGGTGGTCAGTATATCGTTGATAAAAGTGTTGCATTAGATTTGTTAGAGTGTGACAATACAATTAATACAACAAAATATACACCTGAAAATTGTGGTAATTTATCCGTAACGAACAGCGAAAATCAAGATTTTGTTTTAAATTGTTATCCTAATCCGTTCAATTCATCAATTACCATTGAATACAATGTAATCCAACCGTCTGAACTTTCTTTTCAAATAACAGACATCACAGGAAGAATTATATCTATTGAAACGGCTCAAAACTCAACTATCGGTATCAATAAGCAAGTTATTGATTTGAAATATTTGAGAAACGGTGTTTATTTACTGAATATCATAGACGGAAATAATACACCGAATGGAATAAGAATAATTAAACAAGACTAATAAAATGAAGTTACGTGTAGAAGATGATAGTGAGGAAGCATTGATTGGTGGAGTAGATAGTACTAAAAAAGAAAATGAAGTAGCATGATGGACGACGAAAAAGAAGATGCACTAAATCAACCGGAAGAGAATAAAGATCTTTCTTCAGATAAAATTATTCCCCTCAGTGGCCTTTATGAAAATTGGTTTTTAGATTATGCTTCTTACGTAATTTTAGAACGTGCTGTTCCTTCTTTACATGACGGTTTAAAACCTGTACAGCGTAGAATTCTTCACTCATTGAAAGAGTTGGATGACGGACGTTATAACAAAGTAGCGAACGTTATTGGAAATACGATGAAATACCATCCGCACGGTGATGCCTCTATTGGTGACGCTTTAGTCGGTTTGGGACAAAAAGAATTATTGATTGATTGCCAAGGAAACTGGGGAAACCTTTTAACAGGTGACGGTGCTGCTGCTCCTCGATACATCGAAGCGAGATTGTCAAAATTTGCGAGTCATGTGGTATTTAATCCTAAAACGACAGATTGGCTTTTGAGCTATGATGGACGAAATAAAGAGCCCAATCAATTGCCCGTTAAGTTTCCATTACTTTTAGCGCAAGGTGCGGAAGGTATTGCTGTCGGAATGGCATGTAAAATATTACCGCATAATTTTATTGAGCTTATCGATCAATCGATCAATCATTTAAAAGGAAGAAAAGTAGAATTAATGCCCGATTTTCCACAAGGAGGATTAGCTGATTTTTCAGGATATAACGATGGTTTAAGAGGTGGAAAAGTACGTGTTCGTGCTCGAATTAAAAAGGTGGATAACAAAACCTTGATGATTAACGAAATTCCTTACGGAACGACTACTATCAGTTTGATTGATTCGGTGATTAAGGCGAATGAAAAGAGTAAAATTAAGATTAAGAAAATTGAAGATAATACGTCTTCAAGTGTAGAAATTGTCATTCATATTGCGCCAGGAGTTTCACCCGATAAAACGATAGACGCTTTATATGCATTCACAGATTGTGAAGTTTCTATTTCTCCTAATACGTCAGTCATTGATGTAAATACGCCACGATTTATGGGCGTGACGGAAATCTTGAAATCGAATACCGATCATACGGTGAAGTTGCTTAAATGGGAGTTAGAGATTCGTTTGAATGAATTGGAGCAACAATGGCATTTTTCGACATTAGAAAAAATCTTCATTCGTGAGGAAATGTACATTGACTTCAAGAAATATTCAGACAGAGAGAGTTTATATGGATATTTATACAAATGTTTTCTTCCTTTTAAGAAAGACTTTATTCGTGATATAACAGACGAAGATTTGCAAAAGTTGACGCAAATTCAAATGATTCGTATTACACGTTTTGACTCCGATAAAGCGGACGATGGAATTGCGAAGTTGGAAGCTGAAATGATTGAAGTAAAAGAGAAATTGGCGAATTTGATTGAATATGCCATCGACTACTTTAAAGATTTGAAAAAGCGTTTTGGTGAAGGAAAAGAACGTAAAACTGAAATACGAACATTTGACAACATCAATGCGGCAAAAGTAATTATCGCCAATCATAAATTGTACGTTGATTATGAAGAAGGATTTATAGGTTATGGTATCCGTAAAGGTGAACCTGTAAACGATTGTTCTGAAATTGACGATGTTATTATCTTCTTCAATACAGGAAAAATGATGATTACTAAGGTAGCCGACAAGAAATTTGTTGGTAAAGGGATGATTCATGCCGATGTATGGAAGAGAGGCGATAAAAGAACGATTTACCATTTGATGTACCAAGATGGAGTAGGAGGTGCAACGATGATGAAACGTTTTTATGTCAATTCCATCACTAGAGATACGGAGTATGATTTAACCAAAGGAACCAAAAATTCGAAAGCATTGTATTTCTCAGTTCATCCTAACGGAGAAAGAGAGGTGGTGACAATTATGTTACGACCAAGACCACATTTGAAACGTTTGCGTTTCGATATCGATTTTGCGGATTTATTAATCAAAGGTCGAAATGCCAGTGGAAATCGTGTTACAAAGGAAATTGTTTCTAAAATAATTCAGAAAGAAGTGGGCGGTTCCACCTTATCTGCTCGTAAGATTTGGTATGACACAGTTGTGGGACGTTTGAATGATGAAGAAAGAGGGAAGTATTTAGGTGCATTTAAAGGGACAGATAAAATCTTAACCTTGTATAAGAATGGTGAATACCGACTTTCTGCTTTTGATTTATCGACACACTTTGATGAAGATATGATACATATTGAGAAATGGGTAGAAGACCGTCCAATATCTGCTGTTTATTACGATGGAGAAAAAGATCTGCATTATGTTAAACGCTTTGTTTGTGAAGTAATCACCGATAAACGAGTATCTTTTATTCCGGAATCAGAAGGTTCATACTTAGATGCTGTTTCGACATCTTATCGACCTGAAGTACGCATCATTTACAACAAACAGTTGAAACAAACCAAGAATTTGCCCGATAACGTTACTAATATTGCCGACTTGATAGAAGTGAAAGGTATGAAGGCACAAGGAAATCAAATCACCAAATTGAAAGTGAAAGAAATCGTTCTGACACATGAAATTGATGGAGGAGAACCTTGGCCAGAAGATATCACTGAAAAAGAAGAGGCAACTTCTACTACAAAAAATGGAGAAGAGGATGATGATGATACGACTTTTGAATGGGATTTGACTAACCCTAATAAAGATGACGATGATGGGGAAGGCCAAGGGAAACTTTTCTAGAAATTGGGAGAATGAATATTTATATGTACTTTCCCAATTGAAAGCACGCTTGTTAATTTATAATCGAGAAAGAATATGAAAAAGAATTTTGGAAATCTAATATTTGGAATTGCTATAATCGTTGCTGCAATTGTACTTGGGAATGCCTATTCCAAGAAGTACCAGCAAAATGATGTGATTACCGTAACTGGATTAGGAGAAGAAGATTTTGTCTCTGATTTAATTGTTTGGGATGCTTCTTTTAGTGTCAACGATTATGATCTAAGTGTAGCGTATAAAAATTTAGAGAGCAATCGTGAGCGTATTAAGAAATACTTTCTTTCTAAAGGAATTAAAAGTAATCAGATTGTTTTCTCTTCCGCTGATATCACGAAGGATTATGATTATAACTATGGTGAAAATGGCTATCTGAAAAACACTGTTTTTAAAGGATATACATTACGACAAGTTGTGAAAATTGAATCCAATGAAGTGGATAAAATTGAAACGCTTTCTCGTGAATCTACGGAGTTAATTAATGATGGAATAGAGCTTTTATCTAATCTTCCTTCATATTATTACACGAAACTAGCAGAGTTAAAATTCAAGATGATTGAAAATGCAACGAAAGATGCCTATGCACGAGCAAAAATTGTGGCAGAAAACTCTGGTGGTAAATTAGGCAGTTTAAAATCTTCTTCAATGGGCGTTATTCAAATTTTAGGACGAAATTCAAATGAAGATTATTCATGGGGTGGAAATTTCAACACTTCCTCCAAAAATAAAACAGCATCTATTACCATCCGTTTGGTGTATGAAGCGAAATAATTAAGAACTTTAAATTACGAATTCAAACGCAGGGGTTACTGATGTTCCGATTTTTTATACTATGTATTATCTCTCTCCCGCATTTCTTGTTTTCACAAGAGTGGAAAGAGTACGTTTTTTCGGAGGAAATGACAGAGCGTTATGCGGAAGACTCAAGTGCTTCAAATGCCTATCAATTTGCTTTTGAGTCAACATTTATTGAAGAATACACAAACGCATTAGCTTGGTACGATAAAGTGTTTCCCCAACGATTTATTTCGAACTACCAAGATTCTATTTTACAGACATATGATAAAGTTCCTGCTACAGAGACTTTATTAAATCGTACAAAAGATCAGAAAATTATTCTTTTTAGTGATGCCATTCAGTTGCCGACGAATCGTTATTTTTTGACTTCCATCTTACCTGAACTATGGAAACAAGGTTATCGGAATTTGGGTCTAGAAGGTTTGTCAGTGGATACTTTAAAGGGAAGTCAAACGCTAAAAGACACAATGGGACGCTATTTAAGAGAATCCTATTTTCACCATTTAGTTACTACTGCGTTGGACTTAGGTTTTACGCTATTTTCGTACGATGACAATGCAACGGATTATAATTTGAAAACAACTAATCAATCCCAGCATGCAATCAACTTCATCAATAATCATCCGAATCAAAAAACAATTCTGTTGTGTGATGCACGCCATTTACAGGAGGAACCACGAGATTCTACTATCACTACAATTGCATCACTTCTTTGTGAAGCGGAAAACTATCCATTTACAGTTCATTTAACTGCTGTTGTGGAGCGCTCTAGTGATTCATTGGAGTCGACTGTTTTGAAAGCAATTGAACAGCCTGTTTATCTAAAAACGGATACAAGTGAATTTAGAGGATGGTCAAGAATTCCAATGGCAAATATGATTTTGGTGATGCCAAAGTGGAAGAACTATAAAAAGGTGATAGATAATAACACTCCTAATTTTACGATTCCCCATAAGCGATTTATTACGTATCCTGCATTATTAATGGTTTATACAAAAGAAAGTAGTGAAAACGAAGGACTTCCGTTTATGATAAAAGAAATTCATTCTGAAAATGATAATCCTACGTTTTATTTATCCAAAGGTGACTATACTTTCTTATTTTTGTATGAAGACCGAGAAGTCTATCATAGGTTGAACGTAAAAATGACGAAATAGCATGAAAAGAAATAGATTTTTAATTTTAGGAATTGCAGGAATGGGATTTTTCTGCCTAATGCAAATGGTTTTAATTTTCGCTAAAGCCCCAAATACCACACCTAAAGCCTTAATTGTAGGATATGTTTCCATGGCATTGTTGACTTTTTATGGTGTTATTGTAGGTGTTGGGAAACAGAAGTCATGATGAAAGTAGAGATTTGGTCAGACATTGTGTGTCCGTTTTGTTATATCGGAAAACGCAAGTTTGAAAATGCATTGAAAACGTTACCTTTTAAGGATAAAATTGAGATTCATTGGAAAAGCTATCAGCTAAACCCTTCTCTTCAAGTGGAAAAAGGGGTGGATGCGTATGATGTTTTGGCAAGAAAAAAAGGGCAACCTAGAGAATGGGCGATAGAAATGTATACAAATATTCAGGAAGCTGGAAAACAAGTAGGATTAGACTTTCGTTTTGACCATGCTATTCCTGCTAATACATTTGAAGCACATCGTTTCGCTCAATTAGCAAAGTCAATCGGAAAAGGTAACGAAGCAGAAGAAATGTTGTTTAAAGCATATTTCACGGATGGAAAAGATCTTTCAGATGCAGAAATATTGAGAAATATTGGAAAGGAGTTAGGAATAGAGGAGGAGTCATTAGAAACATTATTCTCGACTGATATTTTTTCTGGAGAAGTTCAGAAAGATCTATACGAAGCGGAGCAAATACGAATTCAAGGAGTACCGTTTTTTGTATTTGATCGAAAATATGCTATTTCTGGAGCACAAGATGAAATTGCTTTTTCACAGACACTCGAAAAGAGTTTTCAAGAATGGTTGGGAAATAATCCATCCGATGATTTACAAATTATCGAAGGAAAGGTTTGCCGTATGGATGGGGAGTGTGACTGATTTTATCGATACTAAATTCACTTTTAATTTTCTTCTTTTAAATTGCTTGTTTAGGGTCAGTTTTTCTCACCTAAAAAGCATAGATATTTAAATAAAGATGGATTTCTTTTCATTTTTTATCGATTAATAATTAGGTTAATATATTGGAAAATTATACATTTATGAGATATTAACTTAAAACTACGAATATGCGTACTATTACTTTATCTCTAATTTGTTTATTATTTCTCTCGTCAAGTGCTTTCTCTCAACAGATGGTTTCTATGACCTTCAAGGGTTCTAAAACAAAAGCCCAAATAGGAAATATGTTTAACTTCCCACTTATTAAAAGTGGTGCCGACTATTATCAAATGACCTATACGTCTGTGGATGCCAAGGGAAATCTGGATACTTTATCTGGTTTAGTAGTCATCCCAGAAGATGCGAATGCCACTTATCCAGTATTAGTGTACGAACACGGGACATCTTCTTGTAAGACTTGTATTCCGTCACGATATGGACAGTCTGGAGGAGAAGAAGGACAGGTAGGATTGTTGTTTACGGGAATGGGATATGTTACTTTGCTTCCTGATTATGTCGGAATGGGAGATGGTCGTGGATTTCAGACCTATGTTCATGCTACAACATCTGTTTCTGCAACTGAAGATATGTTGAAAGCTTTTAGAGCATGGGCACCAGCGAATGATGTGTTGATTAATGATCAATTATTTATCACGGGTTATTCTCAAGGAGGATATGCTTCTATGGCATTTCATAAATACATGCAAGAAACCTACGGAGAACAATCTGTGACAGCTGCAACTCATAATTCTGGTCCTTATAGCTTGTCAGGTGTAATGCGTGATTTAATCTTAGTAGATTCTGCTTATTCTTATCCAGCCTATATTCCTAATACAATGTTAGGAATGAATGAAGTGTACGAAATGTACAATGATATTAATGAATTTTTTAAACCTGAATACCTCCAAGATATTCAAGCATATTATGATGGAACACTTTCTTTAACATCACTGAATGCACGTATTATTGACACATTGATTGCTTATAACGGTGCTTCTATTGCACACCACATGATTTTAGATAATGTTTTATTGGAGATTGAAAATAATCCTAATTATGTTATTAATCAGATTTTAAAAGATAATGATGTGTACAAATGGGTACCGAAATCACCAACGCGTATTTTCTATTGTAAAAAAGATGATCAAGTACCTTATAAAAATAGTATCGTTGCTTTAGATACCATGTATGCTGATGGGGCAGATCCTAATTTGGTAAAAGCAGTAGATGTAGATTCAACCATGAATCATACTGGATGCGTTACTCCAGCATTTACTCAAACAATTATATTTTTCATGGGTTATCAATCTTCTACTTTAGAAACTAATTCTTTAGAAGCTAACACACTTCGTGTTTATCCGAATCCAACAAATAATAAATTTTATGTTGATGGTGATGTAACAGAAGGAATGACTGTTACTATTTGGGATATAAATGGCAAAGAGTTGATGACTAGTCGTCCAATCAACTTGTTAGATGGAGTTGATGTATCAAGTTTTGAAGATGGAATTTATGTTATCCGAATTGAGTTATCAAATGGTAGTGTAAACTATCAGAAAATTATGATTCGTAAGTAATAGATAGTATTTTTTAAAATACTATCAAATATTCTGTAACACTAGTGTCCGATAAAAATAAGAAATAAAGGAATTACATTCCCAACACCTTGAA
>JBEBRN010000005.1:0-72815 GCA_040394775.1 Taishania pollutisoli | reverse complement strand
TATAAATTCATATTGCTGATTACTAGCATTTTAACAACTCCGAAACTTTAGTTAGATAATACGAACAGATAGTACAATAAAAAGCCGAGCAATTGCTCGGCTTTTTTGTTTTGATTATTTAAGATTTCATTTATTCAAGAAAGAATAGTATTTATTAATGCATAAACAGAATTATTTATTTACCAACTCAACGAGTAACTTTTCACATACCTTACTACTCAACATTTCTATTCTTTCACCTGAAAAATTGACGGCCATGCTATCATCGAATTCCTCAATGGATTTGATGGTAATAACTGTACCTAACACTAAATTTCGACTGTTTAGAAATTTTAAAAGCTCTTCTGAAGATGTGCTAACTGCCATAAATTTAACGATATCACCTTCTTTGCAGTCACTCATTTTTTTAAAATCAGCTGCCTGAATATTTCCTTCCTTATCGGGAATTGGTTCTCCATGAGGATCTACTTTTGGATGCCCCAATAATTTGTCCATTTTGGCAAAAAATGCAGGCGATTGTATATGTTCTATTTGTTCCGCAATGTCATGCACTTCTTCCCAACCAAACCCCATTTTCTCAAATAAATACATTTCTGTCAAACGGTGTTTACGGATAATAAGAGATGCTTCTTTTTTACCAGAATCAGTTAACTTTATTGGTTTGTAACTCTCATAAAGAATAAAACCCTTTTCTGAAAGACGCTTCATCATGCTGTTAACTGTTGGCATTTTAATGTCTAATTGTTTGCTCAACTCATTTACAGTGGCTTCCCCATTTAGATCTTCTAAGGTGAATAATGCTTTTAAATAATTCTCTTCTGTTTGTGATATCATATTATACAAAATCTAAAGTATATGGTAAAAGATGATTTAAATTAGTCTGGTTACATATAATTTAAATGGCTTTAAAACCGCATTTACTATAGCAAATATATTAAATCTTAGCCTAATCTAACAATTAAATCAAGAATAATTTGTTAGACTGCACTAATATATTACTTTTGCAATTCAAAGTTACGTATTAGATTACTAATAGAATAATTAAATAATGAACAAAATGATTCGAATAATACACATAAGAACCTTTTTTTTAACGGCAGGATTCACTCTTTTAGGATACTTTGTGAACGCTCAGACGGGAATCGTTTCTGGGAACGTAATGGATAGTCATGACGAAACTATTGAAATGGCAACAGTCACCATTCCGTTATTAAATAAAGGAATTTTAACCGATAGCCTTGGTTATTTCGAGTTAGCTGAAATTCCTTATGGTACATGGCAAATCATGGTGAATTATAGTGGATTTGAAATCTACAAGGCAAATATTACGATTGATGCTTCGGAACTTGTGTATAAGATTCGTTTAGAGGAGAAATCTACTTCCTTGGATGATATAGTGATTTCTGGAACAATGAAAGAAGTTTCGAAGTTGGAGAGTGCCGTTCCAGTGGAAGTGTATACAGCTAAGTTTTTCAAGGCAAATCCAACTCCTTCTTTATTTGATGCTTTGCAAAATATCAATGGCGTACGTCCTCAGTTAAACTGCAATGTATGTAATACGGGTGACATCCATATTAATGGATTGGAAGGTCCGTACACAATGATTTTAATTGACGGAATGCCGATTGTTAGTGGACTTTCTTCTGTTTATGGTTTGAGCGGAATTCCGCAATCATTGATCGATCGCGTGGAAATTGTGAAAGGTCCTGCATCGACATTATATGGAAGCGAAGCGGTAGGAGGATTGATAAACGTGATTACCAAACGACCTGGAAGCGCGCCTCTTTTATCGGTTGATGTCTTTGGTACCAGTTGGGGAGAAGTAAATGCTGATGTGGCCGCGAAATTTAAAGCAGGAAAAAAAGCACAATCGATAATTGGGGTGAATTATTTCAACTACCAAAATGCGATTGATAATAACCACGATAATTTTACGGATGTGACCCTTCAGAATAGAATTTCTATTTTTAATAAATGGAATTTTGATAGAAAAGATAATCGTATTTTTTCCATTGCTGGGCGATATGTGTATGAAGATCGTTGGGGCGGAGATATGCGTTGGGAGAAAAAATATAGAGGTGGAGATGAAATATACGCCGAAAGTATATACACCAGCCGTTGGGAACTTTTTGGGGTGTATCAATTACCGGTAAAAGAAAAGATACTTTTTCAATTTAGTGGAAATGGACACAATCAGAATAGCGTTTATGGCGATGTGCTTTACCTAGCCGATCAATACATTGGCTTTGGTCAGTTAACATGGTTTAAAACACTCGGTAAACACGATTTATTGACAGGTTTGACCTATCGCTACACTTATTATGATGACAACACGCCAGCAACAGGAAGTGCAACGGATATTACTTTAAATGCACCAACTAATACGCATTTACCGGGAGTTTTTATGCAGGACGAAATTTCCATCAACGATCAACACAAAATTCTCTTAGGCCTGCGTTATGATTACAATTCTCTTCACGGAAGTATTTTAACACCGCGTGTGAATTACAAATTGAACTCTAAGAATAAACGAAATATTCTTCGTTTGAGTGTTGGAAATGGGTATCGTGTTGCAAATGTTTTTACCGAAGATCATGCAGCATTAACAGGTGCTAGAGATGTTGTTTTTGCCAATAACCTAAATCCTGAAACATCTTGGAATGGGAATGTCAATTTTGTAAAGAAAATAGTTGCAGGAAGTACATTTATTGGCTTAGACGCAACCGTTTTCTATACGTACTTCAACAACAAGATTATTGCCGATTACGAAACCGACCCCAATAAAATTATTTATGACAATTTAGATGGTCATGCTGTTTCGCAAGGAATTTCATTAAACATCGATGTCGCTTTTCCTTTTGGATTGAAAATTTTAGCGGGTGCAACAGCCATGGATGTCTATAGCAAATCGGGCGGAGTCAAAACGCAGCAATTGTTTACCGAAAAATTTACGGGAACTTGGAACGTGGGTTATACCTTCAAGAAAATTGGATTGTCCATCGATTACACTGGAAATTTGTATGGTCCAATCCGATTGCCGTTATTGAGTGGCACCGATCCACGACTTGCATTTTCTCCTTGGTGGAGTATTCAAAATATTCAGTTGACGCAAAAAATAGGCAAGAATTTCGAGGTTTACGGAGGTGTGAAGAATCTCTTGAATTGGACACCGAATAAAGGAAATCCTTTCTTGATTGCGCGAGCAAATGATCCATTTGATAAGAATGTGCAATTTGATGCAAACGGACAAGCAATGGCAACACCCGATAATCCACATGGTTTGACTTTTGACCCTTCGTATACCTATGGACCAAATCAAGGAATAAGAGTATTTTTAGGAGCGCGTTATACCTTGCCAAGTAAAAAATAATACGATGATGAAAAGTTTCTACCAACGGCATTTCTTATTTCTCGCTTTCGTTAGTTTAATGATGGTAAGTACAAAAATTACTGCTCAAGTAGCGCCCATTCCGATAGAGAAAATGGATAGTTGCATGTTGGTAAATCCAAAACCAATAGTGATATTATTAACGACCGATTGGTGTAAATACTGTCAAGTTCAGAAAGCGCAATTAAGTAAAAACAAAAATTTTCAGAAAAGAGAAGTTAACTTTTATTATGTGGAATTCAATGCCGAAAGCAAAGACGATATTCATTTTCATGGAAATAATTATTCCTTCCAATCGGCTGGCGTTTCTTCAGGTATTCACGAACTTGCCATCGCATTAAATGGCGGTGACGAAAATCTCTCTTTTCCAACCTGGATTATTTTGGATAGTGATTATAATGTACTATTTAAAAATAATGGTGTCTTATCGGAGAAACAATTGAATAAAGTCTTGAATACCTTGGATGAGGTTATAAAAATCAAACCTTCATTAAATATTATTCTCATGTGCATATTGGATCAATTCAGCTGTATTTGTAACATTTGCTTTACTTAGAATCTTTCGTCTATGTGTATCTACGGTATGGGAACTAATAAATAATAAACTTGCTATTTGTTTACTACTTAATCCTTTCACTACATATTGCACAATTTCAAGTTCTCTTTTTGTGAAAGGATGTGGTGTTTTCTCTGGGAAGCGCACTGTAATCAGACAGACATCTTCCGTTTGTTCTCCTTTAGTGATGATGCCATCTAATAAGTTGGTGAGATTTTCTTTCTGAATTTCCAACGGATCTTTATTCATTCTCAATAATTCATCCTGTAATTCTTTCACGGTGATTTTTGGTTCTGATTCTCTATTAAATTGATGAATAAACCCAGAATTAAAAAGATACAAGATATCTTCTGATAATAGCGTTAATGAATGTTCAGTATTTGTGTCGATTTTAATTTCTTCAATACGATTACTCGATTTTCGCAAAATCCAAAAAGGGATATTCGACCCAGACCATTTGAGTAAGCCTGTTTTTTCATTGAGTACACATAAGCTAATATTCATCTTAACAGGATCTTGCGTACTTTCTGCAACCATTTCTGTAACAGTATCAATAATCTTCAAAGGATCTGTTATTCCTCTTTCTTTTACAACCGTGTTAAGTGCATTGACATAAATAAGACTTAACATGGCACCAGAAATTCCTTTTTTCGATGATTCTGCTACTGCAAATAGCGTTAATTCGTCGATAGATTCCATCCAATAAAAGTCATTGGCAATTAAATCTTTAGGGCGATACAGAATAAATGAGTTTTCGTGATACTCTTTTACCAATCTTGCGGAAGGCATGAGTACATCTTGCAATCGTTTTGTATGTTCGATAGAATCGATGGTTTCTCTATTTTTTTCCTCAATCACTTCTTTTTGTTTCTCGACTTCTTTTTTCTCTAGAATGATTTCTTTCGTCCGTTCCTCAATGATTTCTTCGAGCATTTTTTGTCTTCGAATTAGATTCTTCGTTTTCCATTTTATGAAACCATAAATACATAAAATAATGAGGATTAAAATTAAAAACTGAAACCAAATCGTTTGCCAAAAAGCGGGGAGGACAGTGAATTGATAAGTGATAGAACTCGCTTCGTATTTTGATTGATTTCCAGCTACTTTAATACGTAAAGTATATTTTCCCGGTGGAAGATTTTGATAGGTGATGCTGGTGAAGGAAGTCGTTTGCCATTCTTTATCAAAACCTTCTAGTTTATATAAATAGTTATCGTTTCCGTGATTTATATTAGATATACATACGAAATCAAAGGTGAGGTTGTTTTCAGAATAGGGAACTTCTAGCTTATTTGGAACATTAAAAAAGTCAGATTGGTAATTGTATCCGCGCTTTTTCCAATCCACTTTATTTCCAGCTATTTTGATTCTTTTAAGATACAAAAGAGGCTCAGGATTTTTATATTTAAAACTCAAATCGAAATCAAAAAATCCGTAATCCGTGGCGAAAATGATTCTATTAAATCGGATAGGAAATACAGCTCCTGTTGGGTCAAAGCCTTTGTTTTTATCAACTTTTCGAACTTGTAATTTACCATATTTAATGTAATACGCTAAATTTAATATATCAATTCCGCCAGGACGACTTAAAGTAATATGGCTAGAGTCAGATGTTAGGTTGATCGAATGAATTTCGTTTGAACTTAACCCATCTTTTGTTGTGAAAAATCGAAAAGGATGCTCTAAATTGTAGCCATCAAAAACACCCAAGCATTTTTCTCCAGAAAACCAGATTTTGCCCGTACCATCTAATCTCATAAAGATCCCTAATTGTCTATATTGTGGAGGGTAAGTAATTGTTCTCTTCTTTTGGAGGTTACGCTTAGAAATACATACTATTTCTTTCTTTTGGAAAAGGATATATTCATTCTTCGTTTCCATGCCGAAATAGATGTTTGAATTAACTTTTTGAAGTATTAGTTTACTAGAAAAACTAGTTAAATCAAGCGAGTAGACACTGTATATTTTTTTCTTTTCCCAATCTTCACCATTAGTTTCCATATACATGATAGAAAGTGGATTGGATTCTAAAATCTCATAAGGATGATTGGTGTTTATTTTTATTTTTTCAAATCCATTCTCTCCTTGTTTGAATAAACCTTTTGGATAATGAATGTATAAGGTGTTATCCCGCTCAAAAAAAGAAAAACTATGACTGCTATAAATATCGGATAGTTTTTCTTTCTGTAGGTCACCTTTTAACTCATTACTTATCTTTAAAGTGGGTGTTATTTTAATTAAGCCTTTATTTCCATTGATGATTAACCAGATATTTCCTTTACTATCTTTGAAGTATTTCACCGTTTCAACTGGTGTTGAAACAATCTGTTTCATTTCTTCATTTTCTAAAATCCAAATACCGAAATCTCTATTATTCATCACGAAGATGTTTTCGGTGATAGGAGTGAGCAAGCTAAGTTCTGAATGTTTAAAAGATTCATATCCTTTTATACTAGAGAAATTAACTTTATGGTAATCGTTTTTAACACATTTAAATAGACCATTTTGCGTGCCTACCCAAATAATATTTTGATTATCGATATAGGATTTTATAAAATGGCCTTCGACAGAAAGAATGTTGATAAACTTTTCATTTTCAAAAAACCACATTCGAGATTTGTCGGGTAATTCTCCTTTCTTGTTGTATTCAATAATATAATCCCATTTACAATAAGAAGCAATAATATTTTCTTCTTTATCCAATTCTAGTTTTCCTATTCCTTCGAGATTCTGGTGTAATATGAATTTTTCATTTCGATATTCAATAATTCCATGGAGACTGGCGATATAAATAGCACCATTTTTCTTTTCAACTATCGATAAATTTTGCGGAAAACGCCCACAGTTGAATTGTGAGGCAGGTAAAGTAGTTAGTGTACCCTTATCAAATCGGTATAAATTAGTTTCATAATCGGCCCGTGTAAACCAGATTCTGTTTTTGGAATCGACATAGATACTAGCGATGTTATAGGCATCAATTTCCGATTTTATAAACCGCTTTTTCGCAAAATCGTATTGATACAATTTGTTTTTGGATCTCACCCAAACGTTTCGATGATTATCTTCGATGAAGTTATCGTTAAACAAATGTCCATTTTCATTTTTGTATATGGTGTAATTGATGATCTCAAAACCACTTAATGCAGCCACCTTTCCTAAATCAATAGTGTCCTTTTCTCTGAAGCGGATAATTTTACCATTCTCTTGATACGCCCATTTATATCCTTCTCTATCCATAAAGGAAGCTGTACCATGGTAATTTAAAATGGGTTTTAGGCTAGTATTGAGTCCTTTTTGAATATTTGTAATATAGTCATCCCAAATACTGATTTTACCCGTTTTAAGATTGATTTTACCCTTATACCATTCTAGATCATTTTTATGAGAAAAAAATTTCAAAGTTCCATACCAGTAAAAGTCATAACCTTCTGCTTTGTAGCTTTTAATTTCATTGCCATTAATCCGATTGAGGCCCGCTTTATTAGAGACCCACATAAAACCTAATGTATCTTGAAATATTCCCGAAATTTCATTATCGAGTAAACCTTCTTTTTCGGTGATGTGCTCAACAGAATAGCGTTGACCCAAAGAACCATTAGCTATAAAGACAACTAAAAAAAATAATCCAATTGCTTTAGCAATTTTGAAGAAATTATAATTTATCATTAATAAATAGTAGACGCTTTAATGTAGTTAATTCACTTTATATGTGCAATATAGAAAAAAATATTGGTATTGTTAGCCTCATTTTAACAATATAGACAAGTTCGATTTTACCTCCAGTTTTATTTTATATAAGTCCCGCGAGCAAGGTAGGGTTAGGATAACCTCGCCCATGGGATTTATAATTTTATTCAAGAATTATGGCTTCTGCCTCTTTGAAATCTGATTTATAAGGTTTGCATCTATGATGATTAGGGTTGTTGGATAACATATTATCTACACAATTACTAAATAAATATACATTTGGAATTGGAGTTTTATCTTCAACCGTAGTATAAAAGAAACCTTCTTTCAATAAAAACCGCTCGTCACCATTCGGAAAAGATAAGTTTATTGGTAAGATAAATGGTAAAGTGTAAATTCCTTTAAACGTATTATAAAATTTATAGCTTTTTTTGATGGATTCCTGATTATCTAAAGTGGGGTAACTAAGAACAAAAAGATATCCAATGCAGGTGGGATGAGAACAATATATTGGATCTTCAAAATTAATTCTAAATTGAGCTTCAAAATATCCAACTTTATCTTCTTTTTTCACTAGTTTATACCTAACTTGAAGAGCTTTGTCACTATTTACGAACAACCAATCACTATAACCATTATTGGACTCTCCAATTGGAGTTTGACTCCAAGAGATAGAATGCATTAAAAGTAAAGAGAGAATTAATAGTATACTTTTCATAATATAAGTTTTTTAATAGTGCCTACTCTAAAAGTTTTCGGCGTCCCTTTTTTAATTATTTATTAGAAATTAAAAGAGAGTGAGCAACTACCTGTTCCTCACTCTCTTTATTTTATTACTTTTTTACAAATCGTTTTACAACAATTCCTTTTTCCGTCTCAATTGTGATTAAGTATATTCCTGCATCGAAATTTTCCACCTTAATTTCGACTGACTTACCAGAAACGAATTGCTTTGAAAGTAGTTTCCCATTCAAGTCAGTTATTTGAAGAGAAACTAGTTGATCATCTTTTGCAGAAATGGTTAACTGTGTTTGCGCTGGATTCGGGTAAATCGTTAAAACATTATCTATTCCTAAAGAATTAATGCTTGCTGTAGAATTTCCGTCGTATTTCCAAAGTTCAGTTCCATTTACACCATTACTAGCAGTTAAATATAATTGATTATCAAAGATTATTACGGGAGCTGCTAGTGATGAGCCATCACTTCCAGGGTAAATATCTTTCACCATTACTGTACCAGCTTCGGTACCATCTGTTTTCCATAACTCATATCCATGAAAATTAGTAGTCCCGTAATCCGTTGCTTGAAAATAAATCGTGTTGTTAAAATTATATAAATGTGCTGGATTGGAACTGCCAGCTCCTGGTGAAATGTTTTTTATCATTTGTGTCCCGGAAGTTGTTCCATCACTTTTCCATAGTTCAGATCCATTAATCCCATCGTTTGCAGTGAAATATAATATTCCATTTGCCACAGCAGAGAAATAATCTTGAATACCACTTGATGAACCCGGATTGATATCCTTTACCATTACAGTACCTACATCTGTTCCATCACTTTTCCATAATTCCATTCCGTTGGTTCCATCATATGCGAAAAATAACAAAGTTCCATTTACATTATTAAAATGTTTAAAGTTTGATGAACTGCTGCCAGGATTAATATCTTTTACCATTACTGTACCAGCATCTGTGCCATCTGTTTTCCATAACTCGTATCCATAAGTATTAGAAGTATTATCTTGTCCACGAAAATATAAGATGTCATTAACTACTCCATTGGAAGAACTAACATTCACATTATTTTTCACTTTAACTGTTCCCGCAGAAGTGCCATCAGTTTTCCATAATCTCACTCCATTACTTTGGTCATTTGCATAAAAAAACAAATAGCTATTAAATAAAATAAAATTATCTGGATTTCCGCCTGAACTTCCGGTAGTTGTTTCTTTTAATAGTACAGTTCCCGCTGACGTACCATCGCTTTTCCAAAGCTCAGGTCCATGGACACTATCGTTTGCAGAAAAATAAAGGTTTCCATTATAATTAATTAATCCTGTCGGCATGGATCCTTCGACGCCAGGCCTAATATCTTTCACCATAGTCGTCCCTGCGTTAGTTCCGTTACTTTTCCATAATTCAAAAGTATAATTATTCCCATCAGATCCAGCGCTAAAAAAAAGCGTGCCATTCACATCCGTTAAATATCTTGAGGAGGATATTAAGGTTCCAGGAGCAATGTCTTTTACCAAAACTGTCCCTGCTTCGGTACCATCTGTTTTATATAATTCATTTCCATTATTTCCATCATTTGCCACAAAGTATAAGGACTGATTTGAAACTTGAAATTCAGACATGTATGGTTGTGGGAAAGACCCCATAGACCCGTTATAACCAGGGTGTATATCTTTAACCATTACTTGTGTAAATACAGTCTTGCTCCATCCTCCTAAGGCGAAGAACATTGCAAATAAAATTGTTTTTTTCATAATTAGATTATTTATTTGTGCCTACTCTAAAAGTTTTCGTCTACTCTTTTTCATTACTTATTTGAAATTAAAAAGAGTGAAAAACGATTCTATTTCTCACTCTTTTCGTTTATTAATTCTTTACAAATCGATTTACAACAGATCCTTTTTCCGTCTCAATTGTGATTAAGTAAATACCTCCATCTAAAGTTTCTACATTAATCTCCGTTGACTTACCAGAAACGAATTGCTTTGAAAGTAGTTTCCCATTCAAGTCAGTTATTTGAAGAGAAACTAGTTGATCATCTTTTGCAGAAATGGTTAATTGTGTTTGCGCTGGATTCGGGTAGAATGAAACTGAAGCGTTTTCCAGTAGTGTTTGGGTATTTAGTGTTTGGGTGGAGTAATGATATTGATTCGTTGTAAATGTTGAACTCCAATTTGATGTAGCGACGTTCCAAAGGTAAGTTTTCATTTGATCAAGTTTGTGATGAAATAAAAAGGGGGCTACTACGTTTTCATAATCTTCATAGTAATTGGGTAAAATAATCGATGAAAACGTATAGACATTATCATAAACAAATACATGCTTTTCTTCATTTTCCCATTGAGATGTTGACGTGTTTAGTCTTGACATAACGCGTTCGGTAATCTCTCCAGATGCATTGTAAGTATTGGTAGATTTACTTCCCCAATAAATATCACCCCATGTTTGAGTGTTATCATCATAAAAATATTGAATGTAATCTTTTACATTACCCTTTGCATCATAAGTTGTTTCAGCTTTCGTACTAGCCTTCCACCCCCCATTTTGCCACCATGAACGTATATTTTTTATTTCCTTCATATCTGAATTATAAGAAATTTCATCTTTATTACGAAGAACATATACACCGGCCTCATAAAAAGAACTAATTACAACTGAACTCAATCCGATGTTTGAATATTCGTATTTCCAAGTTGGTTTCAATTGATTTAGCGTACTATCCCAATAAAATTCATATTCTATAGTCAAATTGCCATTTGGGTCGTATTCATATACCGTTTTGTCTTCTGGATTAGAATTCCATGCAAGATAATTATCCTCATCTATGTAATATTTAACTCGTTCTGATCTTGAATTTGCACTATTATAACTGTAAACCTCTTTCAAACCATCAAACCATTGATTGCCATCAGTAAAAGAAATTATATTTTCAATAACTTTATTATCTGCATCGTACTTGTACTTTATCCCGTTTTGATCTACTTCACCATCGTAATGCGAAAATATCATCACCGAATCCAATCTGACTTTCATCGCTTTTGAAGTGAAATCATCCGCTCCATTTTTCTTAGCAGGATTTGGTGTTTGGAAGTTTGTTTTATTTAATGGCTTTAGCTCTTTATTTATTCCTTGTCCAAAAGAAATTCCACCCCAAAGCAATAATCCAATCGTTAGTAATTTTCTTATTTTCATATTTATAGTATTTAATTTGCCTACTCTAAAAGTTTTCGGCTTCCCTTTTATTTATCTCTTTTAGTACTTTTTTAATTCTTTACAAATCGCTTTATAATATTTCCTTTTTCTGTTTCAATTGAGATTAAATAAATTCCTGAAGAAAAAGATTTTGTATCGATGGAAGTTAGGTTTTCTGTAAAGCTCTTATCTAAAAGGATTCTTCCATGTATATCACTGATGATTAATTGTTTTAAATTAGAGTTTGTCCATTCGATATTCAAAAAATCTGTAACCGGATTTGGATACACGTTTAGACTTTCAAAGTTTTCCATGTTTTTGGTTTCGAGCGTATTTACATCTAAACAAGGAGTTACACCGCTAGTTCCGCAATCCGCTAAAAGAACTTTATATGAACCATTTACTTTGGGTACAAAGAAAAAATTTGTTTCCCCTGATATAATAGTATCATTCTCACAGTCCATCCATTGGTAAATCCCCGTTAAATGATGGGAGAAGAGTGTATCATTACTCAGAGAAATGGTATAGTTTATTGGAATAACTACCGGTGAAATCTTTGTTAGGTATGTTTTTGGGTTATTACTTGTTGTTACTAGAGAATGGGGACCAATTTGGATATCACTTGAATAATTATCACTCGCATAAAAGTTGTCGAATGAATCTGCAGAGTACATCTTACCATGGATTAATTTAGCCCATTCCCATTGCCCAAATGCTTGCGACTTGGCTAGAAAATGAAGATACTCTGTTGTGTTATTATGCAAAGATAGCGTTCCAAAATAAACAGTATCATTCGGATTCATACCACCTGAGATATAATAATTCCCGTCAGAGTCAGATACGAACTGACCCCATAAATATGAAAAGGGGAGGGCAGATTGGTCGACAATTTGAAAGTTTCCCGATATATCCATTTTAGCCCTGAAGCCTCCATCACTCGTTATAGGAATGACACCTAATGACACCAACCCTGTTTTTCTTCCTGATATAACTAATTCATTTTGATTGTATAACTTTAATTGATTGATAAAGGCTCCACCATATGTTCCATTTGTTACGTTTTTCGCCCACATCCATGTTCCTATTGGACTCATCTTACCTATAAATGCAGATTCGCCCGTATTAGAACTCATGGAAGTACCACCAATTATTACATTTCCATAGTACGAGCCAGCTAAGTACACATTTCCGGTTAAATCTATTTCCATTGCCGAGTAATTGACAAAATTGCTTGGTACGTTTTCATCATATGACCAAGCATATTGACCGTTAGAATACAGTTTTATTAAAATATCCCCATTACCCCCATTTATGTTTGATCCAATAACTGTAAAATAAATATTATTATTTGAATCTATTACCATTGATTTAGTATAAATAGGACCTTCCAGTTCCACTATGTCTCGATCAACTGTCTTTGCCCAAATCCAATCGCCATTGGAGTTTAACTTAGCAACGAAAGTATTAATTGTACTTTCCGACCAAAAGGGCCATGAAGTCAGTGTGGTTGTTCCAAAGTTAGCCTCTCCGTCGAGTGTTCCTAAAACATAGACATTTCCATCTTCATCCACTTGAAGTTTTTTTCCATAAGAAAAATGATAATGAGGAGCATCAGGCGCACCCATTGCTTGTTCGGGACTTTTAGATATTGTTTTAACCCAAAGACATTCTCCGAGATTATTATATTTTGCTACATACATGAAAATTGGAGACCCCGAACCATGGAATCCAGTTGGAGCAGTGATGACTTTTGATCCAAAAGAGGTAGAGCCTGGTTGTATACTACCTGTTACATAAGTATTTCCTTCAGCATCCCCAATGATGTCATAACCACCTGCAGAAGTAAAGTCTTTACTTATGGCCCATTCATAATCAAAACATTGAAGCTGAGCAAAAATTTTATTGCCACTAATTATATATAGTAAACAAACAAGGGAAAGTATTTTAATAATTAGATTTTTAGCTCTCATTATTAATCTAGCATTTAATTGATTAATGATTACCATATTTTTTGATAATTTTAAATTGAGTTTTACTAAATCTTATCTAGCACAAAACAACGCTATTTCCATGATTCACACAATACTCAATCTTGAGTATATTGCAATAATTAAATATTATTTAATTGATAATCAGTATTTTAAATTTTATAACTACTAGTTGTCCACTACTCAATGCACAGTTTAAAATGCTTTATTTTTGTTTTATAAGAGAGAATATGGTGCTATTTATGATAATAAAATCTCTTTTACTGTGTCATTTCACGAATTTGACACTCGTTTTGATGATTTTAAACAAAAGGATTTAACATTTTCGAATAGATTCTTCGAAAACTCCACTTTTTGTGAGAATTAAAATGGATCAGAAATTTTATAGATGGAGAGTAAGTTAAATAGTACAACCGTGAGATGAGCTCACAAAAAACCCTCACTAAATAATTAATGAGGGTTCAATTTAATTTGTTCCTTTCCGTTCCCTGAGCGGAGCCGAAGGGAACGGGAACGATTACTTATTAATAATCACTTTCTTGGTCTTCGTACCAGCACCATTTGAAATCAAAAGCGTATAAACACCATTCGATAACTTCGATGTATTGATTTGTGTTAATTGCTCTTGGCTTGTTGTACTGTAAACAACTTGACCTAAGGTATTTACTAACTTAATCGTAGAAGGTTGTGCAAATGTTTCATTTACTTCCACGTTTAAAATATCTTGTGCTGGATTGGGGTAAACGTTTAGTTTTGAGTCAATAGTAGCATTTTTAACACCAACGTAAGTTCCTGCTGCATTGACAGAGAAATATGTGCTGTATTCTGAACCCCAATCATCGCGTGCTGTTCCAGAATAAGCATAGTTTTTCATCGGAATTTTACTGCCATTCAACTTCTTCACTGAAAAAGCTCCTGCTTTAACACCTGCGCTATTATCATACGGCCACCAATGTAATCCCATATTGTTACCGCTCGAAATTGTTAATTTGTAAATTCCTGCTGCTGGTAAACCAATCGTGTCAATGTATTGTGTGTCTGCACTCGTTCCATCTTTCAACGCAACAATATCACCATTCATGTTTGTAATCATCCATTTCTGATTTGGGTTGCCGATGAAAACACTGCCATTTTGTTCTTCTAAATTTCCTGTTTTGAGTGAAACAATGATATCACTTGGCCATAAAGGTGCCGCTTTGAAATTAGAAGAAAAACGGTTGTTGGTGGCATCTTCGTCTGCTTGACCATTTACAGTAACTATCTCTACATTGAAATTGAAATTTCCTGAAGCGTTTGCCATCGACATATTAACCAATTCCTGTAAAACAGGTAACTCAATTGTTACTTCTTCTAGTGGTGCAATCGTTCCATTCCAAGTGTAGGTATGTTCTGTTGAATCCTGAATGCTGTACTTGAATTCAATACTAGAAATCGGTGTACTTCCAGAATTATGCACTAAAATTTGTGGTTTACTTCCCGTTGGATTTTGACGGTAATAGTTCGGGTCGTTTGTCGGCGCCATAATATCATTGATAGAAGCATCCAATGTTTTGTTGAAAGCGCCGTGATAGAAAATAGTCGCACTAGACGTATAACTTCCGATAGCACCACTTCCTGTGTAAGGAGCATATTGAATGTTAACCGTGTAATTATCGTTTGCAGAAACGCCTGTTAATGTATGATCAATTGGAAGAACAGAAGCTCCTGGGCACCAATTGGCACGGTTATAAATCCAGGTTCCACCTTGAGGATATAATTCATTTACACCACAGTTATCTCTCCAGACATCTTTCTGAGCAATCGTATTTCCATTCAAATTCACTTTGTAATAATGATTGTCAAATTCACAACAACCGTTATCATCACTTCCATGACCGGTAACAATATAGCGTAAAGTTGCACTTTCAGTATTCGCAGGAGCAGTTAAGTTTGCTGTCGTAAAAGCATCATTAATGGGATTGTTAGCATCTCCATATGAATGTGAAAAGTCGTACAATTTGTCAAAACCAGTAACTGTTCGGTCTGGTGTTCCTTCGATGAATGCAAATTTGATGTTTGCCGTAAAACCACCCGAATACCCCGAATAATGAATCCGAACAGTGGCTGTATCTTTCAATAACGCTGCAAAATCGGTCACTTCGAAAACGTAAGGTTGTTTCCAAGAACTACCAAACCGCGACCAACCCGAATTTGCATACGGCGTAATCAAACGACTTAATTCCAACGTATCACCATGGGGTGTCATTAAGTAATTCTGAACAGCATAATCCCATTGGTGACAGTATTGAGAACCGGAAGGACAGTTGTATTGCCCCAAAGTGAACACCATCAATATCTTACGGTATGTCACACTTCCATCTGGAAAAGCAACGGTATCGTCGAAGTTGTTGTAATAATCGAGGTTCACTTGATTCGCTTGTACCCAAGTTGTATCTCCAGGAGCAGCAGTTGCAATCGTGTTAAACCCTAAACTTAAAAGAGCGATGTATAAAATTTTTTTCATATTGTTGATTTCGATGTTTCAAAAGTACAACTTTATTTTTTAGTCTTTTATCTAAAAAATAGATTTAGGAGTTATTTAAAGGGAAGGGAAGTCATTCAAATTTTAAATCTAATTATACCGAATTCGGGGTAATTAAAAGTGAACTACTGTTTTTAACCGCAGAGTTCGCAAAGCGATGCACTGAGCACTTGTCGAAGTGAAGGCACAAAGAACACAAAGGAAATTTCAAATAAATGAAAATATCAAGACCTATAGCACCGCTGGACTTTTCATCCTTCGGTCAGACCCCTAAAAAAAAAGAGCGAACAACGTGTCTCACAACCCGAATATTCGCTCTTTTCCCTTCAGTGAAAAGGTTTACCTTTTATTTCTTCTTTAAAATCTTATTTAAGACCGTATCTTTATCTAGTTTTTTTGTGCAGAAGAACCAGTCTTTACATTCGATATCGCTATCTTCCATTCTAGCTTTAGCTGTTCCGCAAGAGTTAGCAGTTCCAACGATAACATCGTCACCTGGATACCAATCAGCAGGAGTCGCCACACCAAATTCATCCGCTGCTTGTAATGCAATAATAACTCTGTATAATTCGTCAAAGTTTCTTCCTAAACTCAATGGATAATAGATGACCGCTCTTACGATTCCTTTTGGATCGATGAAGAATACTGCTCTCACTGCTTTTGTCGTATCTTCGTTTGGTTGAAGCATGCCATATTTCTTGGCAACATCCATTTTAATATCTTCAATTAATGGGAAATTCACCTCTACGTTTTTCATCCCTTTGTACTCAATCTTCTCCTTGATTGTACGCAACCAAGCAATGTGGCTATATAATCCATCTATCGAAAGACCGACTAATTTACAATTCGCTTCTGCGAACTTCTCTTCCATTGATGCGAACGTCATAAACTCCGATGTACAAACTGGTGTGAAGTCAGCTGGGTGACTGAAAAGAATAACCCAATTACCTTTATAATCTGAAGGAAAGTTAATATCTCCTTGTGTCGTTACCGCTTTAAACTCCGGCGCAGCATCACCAATTCTTGGCATACTGAATGTTTCTTGTACTTGAATATCTTCCATGTTATTTGTTTTTAAGTGATTATTTTGAGACCAAATTACTGACTTCATTTGGTACCTAAGGTGACTAATGTCACTTAAGAGGTTTTTTTTAAAAAAGTCACTATCTTTCACTAGCTTAAAATCAGAAATAATAAGTTCTCGAAAATCCGCACCGAACGTGAGATTAGGATTTCGTAAATATTTTAGAGTGTAAAAATCCACTCTCTATTTCACTAAATAAAAATGAGATTTTAAAGTTTCTCGTTTATTCCATTCCAATGTGAGATTAGGATGTCGCGACCTGTTCCGATGTAGAATCGGAATATTTTTAGAGTGTAAAAAATGGCAGGAAAAGACGGGCACCTTGAGGAAGTTCCGCAGTGGAACAAGGAAATCACCGAAAAGGTCGTCTTTTACACCATTTTTAAGCGAAGAAAAATTCGGCGACGTGGTTTTTTTTACTTTTTGACTGACAAAAAGTAAAAAGAGAAAAAGAAAAATATAATATTTCACACCAATTTCAAACAAAGAAAAATCGGGTGACGTTCAGACGAAACTGTCTGGATTGTTTCTTTTCCCGGAGAAAAAGAAAGTGAAAATTCTACATTTTAAAAAAGAAAAACATCACAGCTGCCCATTCCTTCTTCACGCCATTCGCATGTCCAATCGTTGAATAACTACTATTCTGAATCGTGCCATCGTCTTTGATATGCCCAATAGTCGAGTAACTACTATTCTGAACGGTGCCGTCTGCTTTGACGTAACCTACCGTGGAATAACTGCTGTTCTGAATGGTGCCATCGCTTTTGATATGCCCAATGGTGGAATAACTACTGTTTTGAATCGTACCATCACTTTTGATATAGCCGACCGTGGAGTAACTGCTATTTTGAATCGTGCCGTCGGATTTGATATAACCAGTGGTGCTGTAACTGCTGTTCTGAATCGTTTGTGAAAAGCCAAATGTAGCGGTTAGGAGTAGGAGAGAGAAGAAGATTTTTTTCATGGGGTTGGTTTTATTGTGATTACTTTTTAAATTTTTCTATGAGTAGAAACTATGGAGTTGCTAATACTATAAGTAGTGATACGAATTTAATTAATCATTTTTATTGCTTGGTCAAATCCTTCGCTCAAAGTGTTGTAAATTTCTTTTACAATTGTTTCATTTAAGACTTTTGTCAAAGTTAGGTCAATGAGCTTTCCTTTTAATAATTGGAACCAATTCTTTTTTCCAATATTAAAATGATTTTTTAGTTCTTCAATTTCATTGAAGATAATCTCTTGTCCATAATCTTGTTTTTCAAGATTGTCAAGTTTATCAAGTTTTGTAAGTTTTTCTAAAATATCATTTAGTTTACTATGTATGATTGATTCTTCTTCAATGGTAAATGAATCTGCTTTTTTTGGTTCAAAGTTATAATATTCATTAATTGAATCAATTTCTTGATCAATAACAAATAATCCAATACTGCTGTTTTTATCATAATCACAACCTGAACAAGTTTTCATATGTTCTTCTTTATCTTGATAAGTTTTAATTCGTAATATTTTTAAAAAATCAAGTCTATCTCTATCTTTATTAAAGTTGTATAGTTTTGTGGTTAAAATTGACTTTAAACTTTCTAGACTAATATATTCTCCTCTATTTAAGAAATCGTCTTTATAAAATTCTTTTGCCTCTTCTTCTATTATATTCATATTCCAAATTTTCTAACTATTAAAAGCTAACTAATTATATAATAACGTGGTAGTAGTATTTTTTTTAATCGTTTTTACTTTCTTCTGCAATTGCTTTTTCAATGGCAGATTTAAGTTCAATAAGTTCTTCTTTATTGAAGTAACTCGTTGTTTTCGATTCCCCTTCTTTTGTCTGATAATTCTTTTCTACTTTAAAAACTTTCCAAGTTGTCCCGTCTGCGTTAACGTTTTCCCACACTACGATTTTTGATGATCCAACTTGATAAACTTCTAAAGGTTGTTTTTTTTCCTTTACTGTTTCTTGTGAGTAACTGGTTAAGAAGAAACCAGTGAATAGAAGGATTGTGAGTGTTAGCTTTTTCATTTAATTAATACTAGTAATTTTTCATTTTGTTCTTTAAATGTATCTAAATCAAATTTACTTTCTGAATATTTATTGATTTTAGATTCAATGTTTTTGATCTTTTTTTCTTGTTTATTACCTAAATAAGCCTGTGCCATACTTTGGTAAATCCAATGTTTATCTTCTCTAGTTTCAAAACTTTCATCAGCAATTAATTTTTCACAGATTCCAATAACTCTTTCTCTAATAATTACTGCTTGTATAAAATAACTGTCAGAAACCTTTTTATCGATTACTTCCTTTGAAAGTACATTAAAAAGAAATGCTAAGTTGATTCCATTGTAATAATCATTGTTAATGTAAAATCCTTTTTCGTAGTATTTTATTGCCTTATGAAGAAATTCGATTTCTTTTGTTTCTTCAAAAAGACGTTTATTAATTGCACCTGATAGTCCTAATGTTTCAATATCTGTAGTTTCTTCTGGATTAAGTTGTTCAAGTATATTATTTGCATTATGTAAAGCTTGTAATGTGTTTGGACTTTTAGACTTATAAGTGACTAGAGCAAGTCTTTGAATCAGAAAACGATTGTTTTTCTCAAATCTTAAACAAATTTTATATAGTTCTTGCGCAATCTTAAATTCATTATTATTCTTAGCACTTTCCGCATCTTGTATTAATTCAGAAAGTGTTGGTTCAGTATTTTTTCGCTCTATGAGTTTAGGTGTAGAATTATCTTCTAATCTTGGTGGAATTAAATTAGGTAAATAGGTATAGACTGGGCTATCATTTCTTTCGTTTTCAAGTATTAATTGAATCTTTTTCTTAAGTTCTCTTTTAAATCGTTTTGCTTCACTTACTCCAATGTCTGTACCTAAATGTTCATATAACTCAATGACAGTGTGATTTATATCAAAAGGATACTTGCATTCGTTTTCTGAAATTACAATTGTTGTTGAAGGTTTGAGTGCATGTCTTACTCCTAACTCATATAACGCATTAGAGTTTAAAGTTGATAAATCTGCTACAACAATATCTGCTTTGAAAATCCATTCATACATAGGTACATCAATTACTCCTGTATGTCTAATATCTTTGGCTCTAAAACATTTAATCTTTAGTCTATCAAAAACGGGTTTTATTAGATTTTCAAAAGTTTTATCCAAGTCGAAAATTCTTCCGCTTTCATGATCCTTTTTAGGCCCATAGCCCATAATAACAAAGCAGGTTTTATCGATGTAATTAGGCATTGTTTATTGCATTTGATATTGCCAAATGAGTAAATGACATTGCCCAACTTGCTCCGATTCCATATAAGCCTAACGGAGTGATATTTGATCGGTTTGTTTTAACTGCTATTATTTTTTTACCAAGAGAATGAGCCTTTTCAATTTCCCAATTAACCCAAGAGCTTTTGTGAGTTTTACTGCCAATAATTATTAAAAATCTGGGACACTCATTTATATATCTTGAAAGTACTGATTTGATTGTTGCAGCTCGCACGCTATTAATGGAAATGTCAGCAGAATGATCTTTAATTGAAAAATCAAATTGTTTATTTCCGTCCCATGCTAAAAGTAAGTTCTTATAATGTCTATCATTATTATAGTCATAGCTGATAAATATTTTCTTTTTTGCCATTTTTTCTTTTTTAATATTTTAATTTCAAATTATCATCAAATATTTTGGATGATGGTCCTTTTTTATTCACTCTTTCTAGCAAACCATTGTGTATGCTCTCTTGAAAAAGCGTTTTCACAATTCATTATATAGTCAGAAAAGTCTGACTCCGTTTCAATAATAGTTGATTCAGCTTTAATTAAAACAATTTCGTGAGCAGTCAAAGAATAAGAGGAAGATAATTCATTGTATTTTTTTGACTGTAACCAAGTCATTACTGAAGACGCTGTGACTGCGATTAATTCAATTGGCAGTTTTAGTTTTGATTCATAAATATTATACAACAGAAGGATTATAGCTGTAGCGTGTAAAACTACTGTTGCCCAAAACCAAAGTTTAGATTTATTTTTATTAAATTTTGCTTTTTTACTATACCACAATGCTTGATTTGCTATTCTTTCTTTTTTGTAAAATTCAAATCTTTCTGATAAGTTTAATTTCCTAACACGGATCATGCATTTTGAAATTGGATCTTCAATACTTGCTGTAACACCCAATTTACCGATTAGATTATTATTCTGCTTTAATATAGTTTTCAAATCATTTATAAAATGTTTACGCATTATTTCAATATTGTCACAATCTATATAGGGCTCAGCTCTCATCATCCATCTCCAAGAACGCGTTTTAACTGATTCAGCTACAGCTCTTCCATTATACCAAATATCATCTGGTCGACTAATTCTTAACCAAATCATTATAAATAGAGTAAGCAAAAAAAGAATTGTTGAAAATATTTTAAAAATTGAATTTAGATTATCATCTGCGATATATACAAAAAATGACGCAATAATTAAGAGAGCTAAATAGCATGTAATTCCATTAAAATATATTTTTTGTGCATGTACAGATGAAGCATCTGCTGATTGGTAAAGTCCTGGTAAATCTTTGTCGTCTACTTTCATTACGGTTTAACTTTAGTGAAGTCCGAGATTCCTTGAGTTCTTTTATTAAAAGCTTGATTTATAAAATGATTAGGATTGTTGCAAAAGTCATCCCATTTTGTAAGAATACAAAATCTATCATTTTCAGACCATGAACACTTATTGTTTGGAATATAGTAATTATACGAAAACTCTTTTATAACTGTTTGATCATCAATTTTAATAATAGAATGAGACCTTCCACAAGAGATGCAATTTTGAGAACCTAAAAATATAGAATCAATCATGTTAGGAAGTACTATACCTAAGATACCATTTTTTGTATTATTTATGCCGTGATATAAGGAAGCTTGTAATTCTCTTTTTATAAACTTTTGATTTTCTAAAAATGAATTTTCCGCTGAATTTGCTCCGATTAGAAAAATAGTTACAGTTGAATCCGATAAATAATCTTCTCGTATCTTTCTCATTATATAATCTTCATCATCTGAATTAATCGGTTCATGTAATGACTTATCTATCATATCAACGTCAAGGTTGTCATGAATATATTTTTTATAATCATGATCTTGTGTTTTAAAGGAAATGAAACACTTATGAGCCATAAGATTTATATTTTCGGTTGATTTTTTTATTTTATTCTTAGTTCTTCTCTTGCTTCGGATGTTAAAATAATATCTATAAGATTGAGATTTTTAGAATCTTGAAATCCCATTTCTTTCCTAATTTCTTTAAGGAATTTATTTCCATCGAGTAGCATATTGAATGTCGTATCAGGTTGAGTTAGCTTATTATCGTATTCTATATATTTTTGAATAAGCCTCTCACTTCCCCAATTCATTAATCCTTGTTTAAAAAGCATCATTTCATTCATAGTTTTAGAAGTCACTTCTTGCTTTCCTTTTTTTGAACCTTTAAGTAAGTCAAAAAAAGAATTATAAAAGTGATCATAAACCTTTTGTTTCTCCTTTAAAATATGGAGTTCATACTCACGTTCTTTAGCCTTTCGGTTATTTATGGTGACGGTCAGTACTGATGTAAATGCAGCCATAATAACTGCAACTATTCCAAATATTGAAATTTTATTCTCTATTTTATCAACAAACCAAATACCCCATATTATTAGTCCGAACAGTAGGATGCAAAGAATAAACATCCATATATGTTGTTGTAAATCTTTTTTCATAATTTTTCCTTGTTCTAAACTTCTTATTAAACTTTATCTTGTCAAATAGAATTGAATTCTTATTTTCATAATATATATACTGCATTACGCAATTTACAAAAAGTTAACCGATAACAAACATCTATTTAAATTTACTTATCAACTTTTATTAACACAATTTCCATTTCCCTATCCCCAAAAACACACTCTCATTTCCCCACAACATGACAAAAGTCATATAATTACGAAATTAAAGTCATTTCTGTCCTAAATGCTTCGACCTACATTTGTGACATGAATATCATAAATTCATAATAAACTAATTAAAACAACAATCTATGTTATCAAAATCACAAGCAAGAACGTTTTTCTTAGGTGGAACAGTGGTAACCTTCTTAGCCTTTATCGGCTTGACGGTGTATTCCTTTCAACCCAAGATAGACCAGACGAACCACAGCGGTATAGATGCCGACGTGGTTCGTGGAAAGGAAATTTGGGAGGCTAACAATTGTATGGGATGTCATACTATTTTAGGCGAAGGTGGCTATTATGCACCTGAATTGACCAAAGTTATCGACCGCCGAGGAGAAGGATACGTGAAAGCCGTATTGCAATCGCCCATTCCTTGGGGGCCAAGAGGCCGTAAGATGGTGAAGTATGAAATGAATGATGCAGACGCAGCAGCAATGGTGGCGTATTTTAAGTGGATTGGTAAAATCGACTTGAATGGCTTTGATCGCATCGTTTCGCCATTAGCAAAACAAAAATAACTAACCAATAAATCTAAAAAACATGAAATATAAATCACAAAAAGTAGCCTATTGGTTCTTCGCCTCTTGTATGTTATTGCTCGTTTTGCAAATCGTATATGGCTTTATCATGGCTTTCGCACACGCAGGAATGGAAGGTCTCCACGCCTATATTCCATTTAATACTGCCAGAGCGGTCCACACTAATTTACTTGTCGTTTGGTTATTGACGGGTTTTATGGGTGCCGCGTATTACATTATTCCAGAGGAATCACAAACAGAATTAATCAGCGTGAAATTAGCGTATGTTCAGTTGGTTTCCTTATTGGTAGTCGGTGTTGCCGCTATAGTTGGCTATCACTTTAACATCTGGGAAGGACGTAAATTCCTCGAAATTCCACGTGAACTAGACTTTTTAGTCGTCGTGAATGTATTACTTTTCTTGGGTATCATTATCGGTACATTAATTAAAGGAAAACGCAGAACAACGACCGCTTTAGTATTAACTATGGGATTGGTTTTCTCCGCGTTGTTGTATTTACCAGGAATGATTTGGTTTGATAGCCAAGTAACGGATTCTTTCTTCCGTTGGTGGGTAGTTCACTTATGGGTTGAAGGTGTTTGGGAATTGATTATGGGTGGTATTTTATCTTACTTATTAATCAAACTAACAGGTGTCGATCGTGAAGTAATTGAGAAATGGTTGTACGTGATTGTCGGATTGACATTCTTGTCTGGTGTTCTTGGAACAGGTCACCACTATTATTATATCGGTGTGAATAAAATCTGGTTAATCGTAGGAGGTATTTTCTCTGCTCTAGAGCCACTCGCTTTCTTAGCAATGGCGTTGTTTGCACTCTATATGTATAAAAAAGGGGAGAAAAAGCATCCAAATAAGATTGCTCTTTATTGGACAATTGGTGCTTCTATCGTTTCATTCATCGGAGCAGGCGTATTGGGATTTGCACACACGTTACCACAAACCAATCTTTACACGCACGGTACTTTAGTCACCGCTTCCCACGGACATTTAGCGTTCTGGGGTGCGTATGCAATGATTGTCTTTGCAATTATAAGTTATGCATTACCTAATTTGACGGGAAGAAAATACCATAATAGCGCAAACGGTCAGTTGGCGTTTTGGTTAGCCAATTCAGGAATGATAGGAATGACCGCTGCTTTTGGTGTCGCTGGAATTGCACAAGTGTATTTGGAGCGTAGAATGAAAATGGAATTCATGGAAGTTCAAAACGAAGTCATGATACACTTTATTATGTTAATCGTATTTGCCTCTCTGTTTTCAATAGGTATTATTATGTACATCGTAGAGTTCTTCCGATTCGGTAAACCAACGGATGAAGCACTAGTGACCAACAATGAATCGAATGATTAAAAAGTAGAAAGCTTGTCCATCTCTTTATTATTGCTTTTGTTGAGAGATGGACTTGATTTTAAAGAGGCGTTGTTTCGTGCAACGCCTCTTTATAAAAGAAGTAAAAAAAGCTATAAAAGCAGCGCTTCGACTTCGCTCAGCGAACTGTTTTTACAGCATTTTTTTAAGCATTAATACAAAATAAAAATTATTCGCAAAAATTAAACATTATGGAAGTTATTGAAAAATCCATTTATTATAAGCCCGTCGGTTCGGAAGTAGAAGTTTTTAATAAGATTTTAAACTTAAAATTACCGCTTCTACTAAAAGGTCCAACAGGTTCAGGAAAATCTCGATTTGTCGAGTTCATGGCAAACGAGTGGAATAGAACTTTGATTACGATTAGTTGTCATGAGGAAACATCCGCTATTGACTTGATTGGTCGCTATATTATAAAAGGCGCTGAAACAGTTTGGGTAGACGGTCCTTTGACGACAGCTGTCAAAAAAGGCTATATTTTGTACTTAGATGAAATTGCTGAAGCGCGCCCCGATGTGATTGTGGCGATTCACTCTTTAACGGATCACCGACGCGAATTGTTTATTGACAAATTAGGAGAAACGGTGAAAGCACATCCTGAATTTCTGTTGGTGGCCTCGTTTAATCCAGGATATCAAAAAGGATTCAAGGAATTAAAGCCATCGACTCGTCAACGCTTCATTTCGCTTTCTTTTGACTATCCACAACCAAAATCGGAAGTGGAAATTTTAATTCAAGAAACAGGAATTGACAAAGACATTGCTCAAAAATTAGTGACAATTGGGAGTAAAATCAGAAATCTCACAGAATTGGGATTGACGGAAACGGTTTCTACCCGATTGTTGGTGAACGCAGCGAAAATGATTCACGATGGATTACCGAAACGCTTATCGGTTCATGTGGCGGTGGTAGAACCATTGACGGATGAATTGGAAACACTTCAAGCACTGAAAGACTTATGTGACTTGATGATTTGATGAACTATAAACGAGGGAAAATCCCGATTAAAGCATTTTAATTATGGGCTTTGAGTTAGACGAAATATTGTACGGAAAGGTGGTTAAATTCCTAAAGAAAAGGAAAATGAATGCCGCTGATTTACTGGCTCGAAAGACAGAGTTGTCGATGGTAAAAGCACGCATGACTTTGATTGCACGTGCCATTACAGGCGTACCGATTGAAATTTACCCTGCGGAACGAGAAGGAGGTTACAAGGATTATAATTTTTTCCTTCCTGCCGAATGTTCGCTTTTCTTTTCGAGAGATGAAAATTTGCAGTTTTACATTTTTAGAACCTTGTATCTCTGTACACAGCGACAATTGGAGTTGAATTGGAAAGATGGTGATTACAACGAGGAACTTTCTTCCCAAAAGGCGATTGAAACGGCTCCAATCGTACTTAAAAAACTGTTTGAGGATTATCCGTCACTACAAGATTGGTTTGAATCATTCTATAATCAATTGCCGAAAGATAGCAAAACACAAAAACGAGATGTCTTTTGGTTGTACGGAAAATGGATGAGAAATTCACCACCGAAACCGAATGAACCGCTCAAGAATTTTGATGACGCAAAGAACATTCTCCAAAATAAAATAGAAGCCGATACAACGTTGCAAGCAAAAGCAGTCGAGGAAATTGAATCATTGACTATCGACAAAAAGCAACAAGAAGATTATGTGTTAATGCACAGCTTTGAGAAAGTCGAAACAGCCGAAGAATTTAATGGCAATTGGCGTGATTTTGATGGGAAAGACGATTTGAAAGATCACCAAGAAGCGTTGGACGAAATGAACATGAAATTCACCGTTCGCGTGGATGACAATGTCCATTCAGTTTATCAAGCGGACTTTGTGGAGAATACTTCTGTGGCAGAAAGTGCCGAAGTCGATGAAAAGGGCTTCCACCAGAAGTACGACGAATGGGATTTCAAAAAGCGTAGTTATCTAAAAGACTATTGTAAAGTTTATCCAAAAACACAAATTAAAGCGGACTTGCTGTATTACAAAAATACGGTGTCCAAATACCAATCAACACTCATTGGCTTGCGAAAAATGCTGACGAGTGTGAACAATAAAATGCAACAACAACGCCGTCAATTACAAGGCGATTCATTCGATTTAGACGCGTTGACGGATTTATATACCGATATTCATGCGAAAAAATCACCCGATGAACGTGTGTATTTATCGAACCGAAAAAAAGAAAAAGACATCGCTATTTTACTCTTGCTAGACGTTAGTTTGTCCAGTGATGGATATGTTGCTGGAAGACGCGTAATTGATGTAGAAAAAGAAGTTTCCATCTTGTTTGGCGAAATTTTAAATGAGTTTAATATCGAATTTTCAATCGATGGATTTTCGTCTAAAACACGGAATTTTTCTACCTACATCACTTTCAAAGACTTTAAAGAAGATTGGAACAAAGCGAAATATAAAATAGGTGCCGCAGAACCGAATGGTTATACCCGAATTGGTCCAGCATTACGACACGCCGGTGCGCGATTGGATAAAACAGATGCCAGCAATAAATGGATTATTTTAATCTCCGACGGCAAACCCAACGATTACGACAAATACGAAGGACAGCACGGCATTCACGACATAAAACAAGCATTGCGCGAACTAAACGAACGGAATATCAATTCCTATGCTTTAGCGATTGAAGCGGAAGCGAAATATTATTTACCACAGATGTTTGGACAGAATCATTACCAAGTTTTACCTTCTCCGGAAACCTTGCTACAATCACTGGCGAAGCTGTACGAGAAAATTAAAAATCAATAAAATGAAAACATTAGAAGAATATCTCCCCGAATTAAAAGAAGGACATCCCGTTCGCACTTATTTGTTAGAAGCTGGAGTTATCAATGATTTAATGAAAGAACTACAACAGATCGATTTCCTGAAAGAAACTCAGAAATTATACAACGCTTTCAATCAATTGTCAACCGTTGAAAAACGTTTTGCCCGAAAAGAAAATCAGTTATTTCCGTTTTTAGAACAATACGGTTGGGATGGTCCATCGAAAAATATGTGGACGGTTCACGATCGTATTCGTGATTTATTCCGTGACACAAGAGGTTATTTTGAATCGAAAGATGACGAAGGAATAGAGATGACTGTAAAGGCAATTCTGTTTAATTTAAAACAACTTTTGCACATTGAAGATACTGTTTTATTTCCGAAATCACTGACACTTTTAGCCGATGAAGATTGGATAAAGATGAGTAAAGGTGAGGAAGAAATTGGTTGGATGTTGAAAGAAGCACCTGCCAGTTATCCAAGTGAACCAGCGTATGTTCATCCCTCTGAAGATACGACGATAAGAACCGATGTGGTTTTTGACAAAGAAGCAGCACATTACGACGAAGGATACATGACTGTTGAGCAAGTGAATTTGATGTTTCGAACTTTTCCATTTGACATTACCTATGTAGATGAAAACGATAAAGTGGTGTTTTATAACAAAGGTGACGAACGTTTATTTCCGAGAAGTCCAGGCGTTATCGGTCGAGAAGTGAAGTATTGTCATCCACCGAAAAGTGTCGATAAAGTGCTAGAAATCGTCGCTAATTTCCGTGCAGGAAAACAAAACGAAGCCGCTTTTTGGATAAACATTAAAGGCCGTTTGATTTACATCCGCTATTTCGCAGTGCGAGATAAAGACAAAAATTATCGAGGTGTCATGGAAGTTTCGCAAGACATTACCGATTTGAAAAGTATTGAAGGCGAAAGAAGATTGATAGAATGGAAGTAGAAGTTAAAGTCAATCCACGGTCATTTTTTTACCCACCAGGTGGTATTTTACTGTGGATTATCATTTATTTGGAATTGCTTACCTATGCAATGGCGTTTGCGGCTTTGGCCTATTATGGATCACAAGAACGTGCCGATTTTCACCGGGATAGTTTGTTACTCAACAAAGGAATTGCAACTATGAATACAATTCTGTTAGTGACAAGTGGCTATTTGGTGGCTCGTGGCGTGAAAGATTTCAAAGCAGGTAATAATCAACGAACGGCACGTTTTTTTGGTTGGGCGATTCTAGCCGGAATTGGTTTTCTAGGGTTGAAGAGCTTCGAGTATTATACTAAAATCGAAGCTGGCTTAGGCATGGACCACAGTTCGTTTTTCACCTTTTATTGGTTATTAACCGGTTTTCATTGGGTACACGTCTTAGTCGGTGTGGTCATTCTATTTGTCATGCGCATCATTATCCTCAAGAAAAAAGACGAAGCCAAACTCGAAGATGTTGAAGCTGGCGCTGCTTTTTGGCACATGTGCGACATCATTTGGTTGTTATTATTCCCAATTCTTTATTTACTCTTCTGACATGCAAAAAAGGCTCACCTATTCCTATATTGGTTTAGTCATTCTAACGATAATCGGAGCAATGCTTTCCAAACTTCCCTTTAATTCACTTATCGTGATTACGATTGTTCTTATTTCCGTTTCTAAATTTCTCTTAGTTGGTTTTGAATTCATGAACCTTAAAAAAGCGCATCCATTCTGGAAGGGTATTTTTATTGTGTATAGTTTGGTTATTGGAGGATTGTTTGTGTTGTTTTTGAGGTAGGGACGATGAGGTAAAAATTAGTAGTGTTGCCCTCAATAATTCCTCCGATACGCCCCAATCTGGCGATGTATTCCAACCGTCATATATCCATCAAAAAATACACTTTTCTCCACTTTGTCAATCATCAAACGTGGTTCGATAAATACTTTCCATTTGTCTTTCATGATGCCATATGCTAAGTGCGCTCCGACGGTATAATGCCATCTTGTTGTTCCACGACCAATCGTGTAATTGTATTCTTCTTTTCGTTGGGTGTATGGAAGATAAATATCACCGCCCGGATTGTCGGTACTAATTGCCATATCGCCTTTGAGGTAATACTGTAAAAATACGGTGAAGTCATAATGCTTGAATTTCCAGTTGAACTCGTCGTATAATTCGATGAAGTTCGCTCCTAGCGGATGTGCTTTTGGTAAACGTTCATTCGCATAAACGACATCAGGGCGAATTTGTGTGTAGGTAAATGGACGCACTAAGTTTGCTTCGAAACGATGAAAAAAGCGATGTTCTCCCACTTTAAAATGCGATTTCACACCAATTTGAGCGGCATATTTGTTGGCCCACCAACGTTTCCGTGCTTTGATTTCGCCTAATAAAAATTCATCTAAAACAATCGAACCATAGAGCATGGTTCCGCCGTTTTGATAACTGGCGTTCAATCCTAAAATAACGTTGTCGGTAGAACCTAAGTTGTATTCTTGCGGTCGATAGAAAATAAAAGGATTCATGTATTCCAGCGAAATTCCACGGTTGTACAAGGTATCTTTCATACCATACACAACGGATTCAAAGATACCCACATGAATGCTTTTGGTTACTTTATAACTGATGTAATGCGTTGCTGCTCCTTTCGGTAAGTAGTTTTTGGTAAACATTCCTTCCGACCACACTTGTTGTAAAAACTCGTATTGCAATCGCCAAATACTACCTTTTATTTTCACAAACGGACTGGGCGCACTTTGTTGTCCCATCATCAAGGAACGATCGCCTTCGCCATAATGCTGATTGTCGATACCGGCTTGCAATTCAATTTGGTTGATAGGTCGATAGGTGAATCGAAAACGTAAGTCGTTGTAGATATAATTTTCAGCAGGTGTTTTTTTGTCAACAGCATTCATGAAATACGCCTTTGTTTGCAAATCAGGGCTGTATGAAATATTCGGCGCATTTGAAAAACCTGCCGTATAGCGCATCTGAAACGCAATCTTCTTTTTAAATCCAACTTCCACCATCGCACCTGCACCTAATTGTGTCTTAAATTGACGATTGCCATAACTACCGATAATATCAGGAAAAACATCCCATTTCACGACTTTACTAGAATCGAATAAGCGTTCGATATTTTCAAATGAAAAGGATTTCACCGAACTGTGATTTAAGCCATTTCTAACCCACTCGGATTCTACCTCTGAAATTTGGCTCATCAAAGAATGCGTTGAGAAAAGTGTCAATAGGAGTAACCACTTTTTCATCAGAAGTCAAAATATTGGTTAAACAAACTAGCCTTGAGCCCTGCCATGATAAACTGCTGAACGGATGTATTTCCGCCACCAATTGATGTGCGATTGGTAAAGCTGAAATAAACGGTACCATTGTATTTACGGTTAAAACGATAACCGACTTCAATTTTTTCGTAATGTGTGGCGTACGTCAATTCATCTGGTGAAATCGCTAATATGTTCTGATTGATAATCGCATTCGACCCTAATTCACCTAAATCGCTTCGGTTTAAATTATGATAGTAAATACCCGTAAATTCGGCGTAAAATCGTTTCCATTCATACTGGGTACGTAATAGAATCTCTGCAAAATTATTTCCTTTTGGATGTGCGAGTGCTATTTGTGCATTGCTGTAACTCAACTTGCTATTGTCGTCTGCGTAAAAATTCTTAGGAACGACATTATTTTCTACTTGAATTGTCCAGTTTTTAACCGAAAATGCATCGAAGTAATAAACGCCTAATTGACCTGCGATTCCTGTTCCCACATTTAGACGGTCGGCGACAACTTGTCCATAGAAACGCCATTTTTCTAATGCCCATTCGAAGTTCAGCCCGACAATGCCATTCATAATTTTATTTTTTACCGCCAAATCAGTATTAATCACAGGAATTGGAAGGATACTTTGCCACTGCAACGGATGTTTTATCAAGGAATCACCAATCAATGTGTTCGCACCACTAAATAAACTGATGGCAACGCTTTTTACGGGTTTATAGGTCAAATAAACAGCGGTATATAATTTGTTTTCATACGGTGATTCGACAAATTTCGTTTTTGGCTTACGGTATAAATTCCGATGATTTTTTACCAGCCATTGATACGACCATTTATCGCTGAATTTATAGGTTGTACGCAATCCTAGTGCAGCAATAGAATGATCAGAGAGTAAAAGAGAACGGTAACCGGCACCCACAAAATTATTTTGATTACCAAATTCAAAGCGGAGTTTTTTAGTCGCTTGATAATTCACCATACCAATAGAGTAGGCGTAGTCAAAAGCATCTACTTTAAAATCCTTCGTTCTACTTCCTCCAGGAATTGCTGCATTGACACGATTATAGCCACCTGTTTTGACATAATATTCGCCACTTTGTTTGAAATATGCCGATTCGAAATCCATGAAGCGCGCTTGATTTTCCGCAAAGCTAAAGAAGAACGAGAATTGTTTCCCGATGGAACCGCTGACGAAAGCACCACGAACATTCCGAAAGAGTTTGGTCTTGTCTATGGAAGACCGATTCACGTCATCGCCCATTGAAAAATCAATTAATGGACTGATATAAAGTGTCGTGTTTTCTTTTTCTAATTGCACCCAATGGCTTTGTAGTATCCAATTCGTGAAGCTACTATATTGAACCGTTGAGTCTCTAATGATGCGATGTAGGTCGAGTTGCCTTTCGTTGGCAGGAAATAAATTTTCACGGACTTCTTTTCCCGAATGGTGCAAGAATTCACGTTTGTAAAAATCGTTCAAGGGTAAACTGTTCGACTGAGAAAATCCGAAACTAAAAAATCCAAAAATAAGAAGGAGGAATCCTTTAATTTTCTGCATTTTTTAAATCATTAAGTAGTGGAGCAGTATAGGCAATAAACCATGGATTCACAAGGTTTTCTTTGTTATAAATCAAGGGAAATTTCGTCTCGTATTGGAAAATTTCACCTCCTAATTGTCGTAAAATAGCATGACCAGCAGCAATGTCCCATTCCATTGTTGGGGCAAATCGTGCATAGACATCGGCGGAACCTAAAGCAAGGTCGAAAAACTTCAAAGCACTTCCTTTTCCAAGGTAAGAGAGTTCACCGTATTTATTTTCTAAGTCTTCGACAAAATCTTCTGCTAGTCCTGTGAAATGAGAACGAGAAATAATCAATGTCAATACTTCGTTTCGCTCTTTCTGACTTGTCACTTCTTTTAAGTCGTAAATACCATCTAAATTGGAAGTGTAAACGCCAAAATTCTCGCCACCTAAAATTACTTCTTTAGTGAGTGGTGAACAAATCACCCCAAAAACGGCTCTATTTTTATGAATTAGCGCAATGTTAATGGCAAATTCTCCATTTTTCTTAATGAATTCTTTTGTACCATCTAACGGGTCAATGCACCAATAATATTCCCAATCTTTCCGCACGTCATAAGCCGCATTTTTCACTTCTTCACCCATAATAGGAATTTTCAAATGCTCCAAATACTGGTGTAGAATTTTAGAAGAAGCTAAATCAGCTTGCGTGACAGGACTCCCGTCATCTTTTATAACCGCTTGAATATCATTGTTGTACACTTCTATAATTGCTTCTGAAGCCTTCTCCATACTAGCCAAGACAACTTTGTAAATAGAATGTAAATCAATCGGGTTACTCATAGGTTACAAATATAATGAAAAATTAGAGCGAGAAAGTAGCGTGAGAAAGAGAGAAGAGTTTTTCTTTATAAAACGAATGAAATTTTCTCCGCGACCTTAGCGACTTCATGGCGTCTTTGCGGTTAAAATAATGCGCCAAATTAGAGTGAGAATGAGAGAAGAGAGCAGAGTATTTTAAGCAAATAGCGCCCACCAAAAAGGTAAAATAACACCAAATAAAAACGAAATCTTTAGAAATAAATCCGCTTTCTTGATGAGAATACGGCGCTTTTTAAACAAGTAATTGAAAGCCAATCCTAATGAAAGAATTACGAAAAGTAAGGGTAGTTGAAATTTGAATAACAGCCACCAATCAGAAACGTTTGAGAAAAGAATAAGTGCTAAAAAAGTAATGGTCATCAGCATGAAAAAACCGGTGTACATCTTCATTTTTTTCTCTCCTAGTTGAATCGCCAATGAATACGAACTAATCAATTTATCGCCTTCGATATCTTGAATATCTTTGATCCATTCACGGGAGAAATTCAACAGAAATGCAAACAACGCAAAAAAGAAAATAAGCCCGTTTTGGCCATCCATTAAAATAGTGCTATCCAATGTCGGAATTGCTGTTAATGCAATGTCATTCAAGTTTAGAACACCACCTGAAAGATGGAGCGCTTCGTGAATGTAAACTCCCACAAAAATAGGAACTAGTGCAGTTAAACCAGCAATTAAAAGATTGCCCAAGAAACTAATTTTCTTTAGTTTCTTAGAATAAATCCACAAGGCACCAAAACAAATAATAGGAATAAATAACAACCAAAGTGACCAGTAAAAAAAGCTAAGATACAACGCAATCAATAAAGCATTGGCATTTAAAAACCAATAGAGAATGGTCGCATTTTCTTTCGTTATCGTTTCGCCAATTAGCATCTTGTCGGGTTTGTTGAATGTATCCGCTTTGATGTCAAAAATATCATTGATCACATTTCCAGCTCCAGCAATCAGCATGGTGACTAATACTAACAATCCAAAATGAAAATGGTCGACCGTTGAAAAAGCAATATTATTTCCAAAGTGAGCATAGAAAAAATAAACCGAAATCATTGTTATAGCAATGATGAGCAGGTTTTTAAAACGCATTAAGTCGAAATACGGCCTCATTATTTTACAATCTTGTATTCCGTTCTACGATTTAACTGATGTGCTTTCTCTTTTTCAGCATCAGAAGTCATTGCCTCAATTTGTGCATTTGAAATCCGTGGTTGAGAAGCGCCGTATCCTTTCGCCGTTAATCGCGTTTTCACAATTCCTTTCGCTACTAAATAATTCACTACTGCATCAGCTCTTTTTTGAGATAATTCCAAATTTAAATCGCTACTTCCACGTGTATCTGTATGACCAGAAATTTCTACTTTTACCGTTGGATTTTTCGTCAAGAATTCATACATTTTTCCTAATTCTACTTGTGATTCAGGAAGTAAGTCGGCTTTGTTCAAATCGAAAAAGATATTTTCCAACACAATAGGAGTGGAGGTCGTAATTGGAATCATCGGAATGTTCATGCGAAACGATTCTTCGTCCTCCTTTAATTTCAAATCGAAATTTTTAGAGAAATTCAAATAACCATCCATTTCAACACTTAAGGCATACGAAGCATTTTCAGGAAGAGAAACTAAAAATTCTCCTGTTACTGGATCGGCTTGTGAACGAATCACTTCTTTGTTGGTCTTTAGATCATACAAATAGAATTTACCGTGTAATGGCGTATTGGTATTGATGTCGAATACCAATCCTTCGAAATAAGTGGTGCGTATTGGGCGAAGATGTACAGGCATTTCAAAAGAATAAATGTCTAAGTCACCAAAACCACCCTCACGATTACTTGCAAAATAAGCAACTTTACCATCAGCGCCAACGAGTAAAGAGTTTTCATCTGCGTTCGTGTTGATAGGATAACCCAAATTAATAGGTTTTCCCCAGTTTCCATCATCTTGCAAACGACACATGTAAAGATCAGAGCCGCCTAAACCAATGTGGCCTCTTGACGCGAAATAAAGTGTCTTCCCGTCTGGATGAATATAAACAGATTCCTCGCCTTCAGGCGTATTGATGTAATTCGGCAATGGTTTTCCTACACCCCAATTTCCGTCTTCTTGTAAATAACTTACATGGATGTCTGTATTTAACATTCCACCTTCTGTTCTTACGCCACGAATGTAATACAATGTTTTTCCGTCAGAAGAAAGCGAAGGTTGAGATTCCCATGCACTTGTATTGGTTCTTCCTGGAAGGTTTACAGGATCGGTCCAACGACTTCCTAATTTTTTAGTTACAAAGAAGTCACAGCTTCCTTTGCCAAAACGATTCTCACCATAATATGTACCAGAAGCATCTGGACACGCCACAAAAATTAAGGTTCTTCCATCAGGACCAATCGTCGGAGCTCCCTCATTATTTACGGTGTTGATATTGGTTGGCATAGGTATTGCCGTTTGAAAAACCCCATTTTCATCTTTTGTTGATACAAAAAAGTCCTCTTGACGTTGTTTCAAATCTTCAATTTGATTGGTTAATTTCTCCACTCTTGAATCGAAAATTCGACGGGTGAACAACAATGTTTTTCCATCCACTGTTATCGTAGGGAAATATTCAGGATCTTTTGTATTCACACCAGGTCCTAAGTTTTTAGGTTCAAACTTATATGGATGTGCCATTAATTTAATGGAAAGTTCCAAAGACATCCTTAATTTTTCCGACTCTTGGTACATTTTCATATTCGTCGGATTGTTCTGATTCATCTTTTGGTAGTACTGAATACTTTTTAATCCGTCTTCATATTTTCCTTCTTGGTATTCTAAATTACCTAAAAAGAAATAAGTAGAACCACTAGGCGTAATGTATGGGTTGATTGCCAACGCTTTTTTGTAAAAATCAATTGCTTTAGCATTTTGACGCGCATATTCAGCATATTCTCCCGCTAACATATACGCTTCCCAAAAACGATTATCTCGTGCAACAGCACTTTCCAATAACTTGATACCGCCGTCATAATCAGGGCGCATGTATTTGGTTAAATGCGATTTAGGATATTGCATTGCTTCTTCGAAAAGCTTGATGGCTTTTTTATCTTTCGTGGAATAGCTCATTTGAGCAGATGCTAGATTTATCGTAAAAAAGCATAGAAGTAGTAGTAAAAGATTTAATTTTTTCATGGAATATTCATGTATTTGTGTGTTTGTAGCGAGATTCTCCATTGTGGGTGTGTTTTAACATAATCAATGACTAATGTCAAATTCTGTTCCTTTTTTGACCATTCAGGTTGAAGATAGAGTAAACAATCAGGGCGAACACGTTTCGCATGTTCTTCTGCCCAAGCTATATCCGACTTGTGGAAAATAACCACTTTTAATTCATCCGCTTTTAAATAAGCGTCTTCAACCGGAGCTTTAAATTTTTTGGGTGAAAAACAATACCAATCGACCTTTCCTTTCAGCAGATAACAACCTGAAGTTTCAATGGCAATTTCGTATTCTTTTTCGTGCAGCGCATTAACCAAAGGTGTCAAATTGTACATTGCTGGCTCTCCACCAGTTATAACGATGAATTTTCCAGGAAACATTTCAACTTCTTGGATAATTTCATCCACTGTTTTCTTTGGATGAATATCAGCATCCCAACTTTCTTTGACATCGCACCAAACGCAACCGACGTCACAACCTCCTAAACGAATAAAATAGGCCGCTCTACCCGAATAATGTCCTTCACCTTGAATGGTGTAAAACTGCTCCATAACGGGATATGTAACTGTTTGTTTTGGTTGATTCATGGAATCAAAAATACATATCATTTCTTCATAAATGATAAATCAAGCCAATAATTCTTGTTGTACTTCCGTTTTGGATTGTGAATGTTTTCGTTTTTTTGAAAGAGACTAAATGAAATATTCATAAATTTGAAGAATAATACGTCTAAACTTGAACTGTGAAAATCGATAAAAGAGACATAATTAAATTTGGTAATCTTGAATTCCTCGCCAAGCAAGTGGTGGAAGGATTTATTACTGGTATGCACAAAAGTCCTTTTCACGGATTCTCGGTTGAGTTTGCTGAACATCGTCTCTATAATCAAGGAGAATCCACACGTCACATCGACTGGCGACTTTTCGGAAAGACAGATAAAATGTTCGTGAAGCGTTACGAAGAAGAAACGAATTTACGTTGTCAAATAGTGATTGATAACTCGAGTTCAATGTATTATGGAAATGGCAACACAACCAAAATTCAATATGCGATACTTGCTGCTGCTTCGATTATTGAAATGATGAAAAAGCAACGAGATGCGGTTGGATTGCACTTTTTCTCTGAAGACCTTAATTTCTCCACTCCTGCAAAATCATCTTTAGCACATCATCAATATTTGATTGCTTCATTGGAAGATTTAATGCACAAATACGATGAGAACAATACTTCTACAACGGATGTGATAAAAAATATTCACGAGTTGGCAGAAGTACTCAATCGCCGAAGTTTAGTAATGATTTTTACCGATTTACTATCCAATCCAGAGAAAGAAGCGGAATTGTTCGAAGCATTACAGCACATGAAATTCAACAAGCATGAAATCATTCTTTTTCATGTAACAGATGCCAAAACCGAACAATTGTTTGAATTAGAAAATCGTCCCTATACTTTAATTGATATGGAGACGAAAGAAAAAATCAAACTACAACCGCACCAAATCAAAGAGAAATATCAAGAAAGCATCCAACATTACTTTAATGAAGTACGCTTAAAATGTATCAATTACAAGATTGATTTTGTGGAATTGGACATTAATAAGAGCTTGGAAGTGGCGTTGTTGAGCTATTTGAATAAGCGACAGTTTTTGTAAGAATGATGATCTATAATTTGGTGGAATTACCAAGATTTGGTATATTTGAATAAATTACTTTCAAAATGGGAAAAAACACATCAATATCACTTGGAGATTATTTTGAGAATTTTATTCGCAATAATGTTGAATCGGGTAGATATAGTTCTGTTAGTGAAGTGATTCGTTCAGCACTTCGATTGTTAGAGCAAGAAGAAAAGAAAGAAAAAGAACTCATCAAAGCATTGAAAGCAGGTGAAAAAAGTGGGTTTATCGAAGATTTCGATCCGAAGCAAAACCTAGCTGATTTACATCGCCAACACGGATGAGTAAAAATAAGTATCGAATAAGTAAACAAGCGATTGATGACTTACACCGATTATGATTTTAAATGTCGTCCAAATGTTTACAGCTTGGACTACTTAAAATCTATATCGGCATTGCGTTACTAAATGATATTTGGGTGTACACTTTTCATAAATGGTCCAAAGAACAAGCCGACAGATATTATAATTCAATAATCGAAGAGATTGAGTTCATTGCTGAGAATTATCTAATTGGAAAATCAGCAGAAGAAACTCGAAAATATTACCGCGTAACAAAAGTTAAATCACACCTCATTTTTTATAGAAAAGGAGAAGAAGAAATAGTGGAAATTGTAAGGATTTTGCATCAAAGAATGGATGTTAAGAAGCGATTGTAGAAATTCCTTTCTACAAAACAATCTTCATTACCTACTAACTGACAAATCTAAATTTCTTCACATACAAATATATTTTCAATTCATTTGGGAAGATTAAAATTAAATACCTACATTTGCAACGTCGAAAATCGGCTACATAATAAACATTAATATAATTTTGGCATGTACTTATCTAAAGAAAATAAAGAAGGTATCTTTGAAAAACACGCAGGATCTGCAACAAACACAGGTTCAGCGGAAGGACAAATCGCATTATTCAGTTATAGAATTAAGCATTTAACGGAACACTTAAAGAAAAATCGTAAGGATTTCGTTACGCAGCGTTCATTACAGTTATTAGTTGGTAAAAGAAGAAGTCTTCTTGATCACTTAAAGAACACTGAAATTGAAAGATACCGTGCAATAGTTAAAGAACTTGGATTACGTAGATAATAAAAGAATATTGTAGAAAGGGGGGCAATCGATATAGTATCGATTGCCTTTTCTTTTTATTTAATTAAAACAAAAGATATGAAATTAGGAATTTCAATGTCCTTGACTACTGGAGGAAAAGAGATCACAGTAGAAACAGGGAAATTAGCAAAACAGGCAGACGGATCAGTTGTAGTTAGAATGGGAGATACAATATTGTTAGCAACAGTATGTGCATCCGCTGACGCAAAAGAAGGGGTAGATTTCTTGCCATTAACAGTAGATTATAGAGAGAAATACTATGCAGGAGGAAGAATCCCAGGTAACTTCTTTAGACGTGAAGCACGACCTTCTGACAATGAAATATTAACAATGCGTTTAGTGGACAGAGCGTTAAGACCGCTTTTTCCAGATGATTTCCATGCTGAAGTACAAGTAATGCTTCAACTTTTATCTTTTGACGGAGAAAATCTTCCGGATGCTTTATGTGGTTTAGCTGCTTCTGCTGCTTTAGCTGTATCGAACATTCCGTTCAACGGTCCGATGTCAGAAGTTAGAATTGCACGTGTAGAAGGTGAATTAGTGGTAAATCCAACAGCTTCTCAATTGAAGATTGCGGACATGGACATGGTGATTGCTGGATCTGCAAAGGATATCGTGATGTTAGAAGGAGAAATGGCGGAAGTTTCTGAACAAGAAATGGTGAAAGCGATTCAAATGGCACACGAGGAAATTAAAAAGCATTGCCAATTCCAATTGGAATTAGCCGCTCAAATTCCAGGCGCTTTTCCAAAAAGAGAATATTGTCACGAAGTGCACAATGAAGAAGTAAGACAAAAAGTATACGATTTTAGTTATGAAAAATGTTGTGATGTTGCTCGTAAAGGATTGGCATCTAAGCATGATCGTTCTGAATTATTCGGAGCAATCAAAGAAGAACTGAAAGCACAATTTTCTGAAGAAGAATTAGCAGAAGTAAAAGGATTTGTTTCTACGTACTTTTCTAAAGTAATGAAGAAAGCCGTCCGTGATGTGATGACACATGACCAAATTCGTTTAGACGGAAGAAAATTTGATGAGATTCGTCCTATTTGGGGTGAAGTAGATTATTTACCAATGTCTCACGGTTCCGCTATCTTTACAAGAGGTGAAACACAATCATTAACAGCATTGACTTTAGGAGGTCGTATGGATGAGCAAATGATTGACGGTGTGGTAACTAATGGATCCGATAAATTCTTATTACACTATAACTTCCCTCCATTCTCAACTGGTGAAGCAAGACCGATTAGAGGTGTTTCTCGTCGTGAGGTAGGACATGGTAACTTAGCATTAAGAGCATTAAAAGGAATGATCCCTGAAGATTTCCCTTACACGATACGTTTAGTGTCAGAGATTTTGGAATCCAATGGTTCTTCTTCTATGGCAACTGTGTGTGCTGGAACAATGGCATTAATGGATGGTGGTGTTCCAATGAAAGCACCAGTATCAGGTATTGCGATGGGATTAATTGCTAACGACGGAAAATTCGTTGTTCTTTCAGATATCTTAGGAGACGAAGATCATTTAGGAGATATGGACTTTAAAGTAACTGGAACATCTAAAGGTGTAACGGCTTGCCAAATGGACATTAAAGTAGATGGATTACCATACGAAGTATTAGAAAAAGCATTGATTCAAGCAAAAGAAGGTCGTTTACACATCTTAAACAAGATTGTTGAAACGATTGCTGCACCGAATCCAGATTTCAAAGCGCATACGCCAAGAATCGAAGCTTTCGACGTTCCGAACGAAGTGATTGGTGCGATTATCGGACCTGGAGGAAAAATCATTCAAGGACTTCAAAAAGAAACGAAAACGATTATCACTATCGAGGAATTAGAAAATGGTATGGGTCGTGTTCAGATTGTCTCTAACAATGGAGAGAATATGAAAACAGCGATGGATGCTATTAAATTAATCGCTTTCCCTCCACAAGTAGAAGAAGGTGAAACTTATGTTGGTAAAGTGAAGTCGGTTAAAGAATTTGGATGTTTCGTAGAGATTCTTCCTGGAACTGACGGATTGATTCATATTTCTGAATTCTCTTGGGAGAAAGTAGATAAGATGGAAAATGTGGTAAAAGAAGGCGAAACATTGACTTTCAAAGTAGTAGGAAAAGATCCTAAAACTAGAAAATGGAAATTGTCTCGCAAGGTTTTACTTCCAAGACCTGAAAAAACAGAAAACAAATCAGCTGAATAAGCTTTTTTAATAAGAATGGAAATCCCTTTGTGAAAACAGAGGGATTTTTTTGTTGCTACCATTTAATTTCACTTTTTGTGTAATTTTCTCTATTATTTAGCGTTATTTTGTACTATGCACACAATACTTCGACTTCGATATTTTTTTGTAATAGCTATTTTGTTCCTACTTGTTGACAGTGCTTATGCTCAGAAATTCACCACTAAGTCACGGACGGAGTTAGGATTTATGCTTGGAGGAAGTCACTATTTTGGTGATTTGAATCAAGAGAAACAATTTCGTTTCACTTCTCCCGCGGGACAATTCTTGATGCGTTATACGCTCAATTCACGTGTTGTTGTTCGAACAAATATTGGTATAGGACAAATTTATGGCATGGACGCTAAAAGCTCGAATCCATTATTGGTCAATCGAAATTTATCGTTTAAATCTATTATTGCTGAAGTAGCTTCAGGTGTTGAGTTTCATTATCTGAAGTTTCAATTAGGACATCGTAAATATTCATTCACACATTATATATTGACACAAATTGGTGTTTTCTATATGAATCCAAAAGCGAAGATAGATGGTTCATGGTATAACTTGCGAGACATTGGCACCGAAGGGCAGGGGACTTCTTTGAGCTCTGAAAAACGGTATAGTTTAATTCAACTCTGCATTCCTCTAGGATTAGGTTTAAAGTTCTCACCGACAGATCGCTTTAGTATTGGTTTAGAATATGGTATCCGTATGACCTTTACCGATTATTTAGACGATGTGAAGAACAGTACTTACGTACTAAAAGCACGCATGAGTGAAGAAAGCAGTCCGATTGCAGCCGATTTATCGAATCGTAGTTTAGATCAGAATGATTATGGTGTGAGGGGAAATTCTAAAACAAAAGATTGGTACGCTTTTTTTGGATTGACAATGACAGTTCAAATAGGGAAACACAACAATTGTGTTCAACCGTCTCGATAACTAGCTTGTAATGAAATAGTGTCAATTCCCAGCTTCTCTTTGTAATTGCTTTAGATTCGTAATTTCTATCTTACGAACATGAATTTCAATCAAGTTATCTTCTTTAAATTCTTTTAAAAGACGAATAACAGTCTCGGTCGCAGTACCAACAAAGTTTGCCATATCCTCTCGAGAGAGGTTAATCATTTCTTCTTCGTATATGTTTTTTAAGACTAGTAATACCGTAGCTAAACGTTCGCGAACTGTTTTTTGAGCCATATCCTTAATGAAGATAGCGCGCTCTCCCAATTCTAATGAAAGATTCTTTAAAACCGACTGTAGTAAAGCTGGTTTTGTTTCTAAGTGCTTGTAAAATTCTTCTTTTTTAATAAAACAGATGTTGCAGTCTTCTAGTGCAGTTCCAGAAAGTTTATAAGGCTCATCGCTGAACAGTGATCTAAATCCAATTACTTCTCCTTGTTTGGCGATGTGAATAATTTGTTCTTTACCATTCTCTCCAATGGAATAGATTTTTACTTTTCCGCTATTGATACAAAAAACGCCTCTTGGATAAGTATCCTCGATGAATACCGGTTGATTCTTTTTATAAAACGAGCTTGTCTTTTCATTATCCAACTGACGCAAATCCTCTCCACTAAAAGATTGGAATAAGGAACAATCTTTCACAGAACAGGTTTCACAGCTGACATTTTTGTGAGACTTATCCATCATTAGCACTGATTTTTTGATAAAGATAATTAAAAAAATATAAATGTCATTGTAATGTCAAAGTCAATAAAATCTTTCATTCAAATTAATGTCAAAACTATAAGAATTCATCTCTATACAATTGTAAATAATGAACAAAATAGCACTATTCATTGCACTGTTCAACCGCTAATAATTCCTATATTTGCACGTTATTTATTTATCCAATATAGCTTTAAGTCCTTTTCTTATCGCAAACGCTTAATTAGATTGCTAATAAATTATAGTATATGAAAAAAATCACAGTGATATTCATTTTATTCCTATCGTTCCAGACATTTGTGACTGCACAACAGAAAACAAAATTGACCAATGCCGTAGTGGTTGGTTTATTTGATCGGAAAGATGAACGTTTTCAAATGGAAATTCTTCTTTCTGAAATTCTATTGGAAAATAACATTAAAGCAAAAGCATCCTTGAATTATTTGAAAGAAGGTTCTGATATTTCCACTTTTGCCAATGATTCTGTGCAACAAGCTATTCACGCGAGTGGATTTGATACCTACATTCTATTTTCTGTTAGAGGTTATGAAACGAAATTTAAACCGGCTTCTCAAATATACACTTTAGAGGAAGAATTAAAGCTAGGACATCTTTTTCCTATTTATCGGGAGGAGACATCGAGCGTTACCTTTGAGTTTAAAGTATATAGAGGAAATGAAATGATTGATTATCATTTGCTTAAAGTTCCTTCTTCTTCCAAAGAGGGAATGATCAAGAAATTCCGAATTAAAACAAAAAAACTCATTAAAAAATATTGGTAAGATGCTTTATTCAATGACCGGTTACGGTAAGGCAGTAGGAACTGTCGCTAACAAAACAATCAGTGTAGAAATACGCACACTCAACAGTAAGACAACAGATGTTTATGCTAAAATTCCAAATCAGTACAAAGAATTAGAGTTGGCTTTCAGACAGACTGCAAGTGAAGCACTAAAGCGAGGAAAAATAGATGTAATCGTAACAGTAGATTCTACTTTGGATAGTGCGCCAACACAAATCAATAAAGCATTAGCGAAAGCTTACTATGATGATTTAAAAAGCACGAATGATCTAATTGGACAAAATGAGGTAGATTATTTATCACTTATTCTTCGAATGCCTGAAATTTTTGTTCTTTCGGAAACGGAATTAACGAATGAAAATAAAGTCACAATCGTTGATATTGCTAAAAAAGCATGTGAATTGGTCAACGAATTTCGTCGTCAAGAAGGTGTTGCACTAGAGAAAGAGTTTACAGCATATATTGAAGAAATTCGTTCTTTATTGGGACAAGTTGGACAGTATGAAGATGAACGAATTGATAGCGTTCGTCAACGAATATTAAAAGGATTAGAAGAAATCGGCACGTATGACGAAACGCGTTTTCACCAAGAATTGATTTTCTATCTAGAGAAATTAGATGTTTCGGAAGAAAAAATGCGTTTAACGAATCACTTGGATTATTTCTTAAAAACGATACGCGAAGAAAATGAGCCTGGAAAGAAATTAGGTTTTATTGCACAAGAAATCGGTCGAGAGATTAATACCTTAGGAAGTAAGTGTAATCATTCTGATATTCAGAAGTTAGTGGTAAATATGAAAGATTTGCTCGAAAAGATAAAAGAACAAGTTTTAAATACGTTGTAATGGAATCTTTACAAAAAGGTAAATGTGTTATTTTCTCCGCTCCTTCTGGTGCTGGAAAGACGACTATTGTTCATGCGTTGTTAAAGCAGATAGACGATTTAAAGTTTTCTGTTTCAGCATGCAATAGAGAGGCTCGAAAGAATGAAAAGAATGGAGTTGATTATTACTTTTTGTCCACTGAAGAATTTAAAAAAAGAATTGAAAAAGAGGCATTCATTGAATGGGAAGAAGTTTATAAAGACCATTTTTACGGAACTTTAAAGAGCGAAGTACAGCGTATTTGGGATGACGGGAAAGTGGTTATTTTTGATGTGGATGTGATCGGAGGATTGAATTTGAAGGAAAAGCTAGGTGCTCAAGCGTTAGCTGTTTTTGTGGCTCCTCCATCTATTGAAGTATTAGAAAAAAGATTGCGTTATCGTTCGACAGAAACTGAAGAAAAAATTCAAATCCGTCTTTCGAAAGCAAAATACGAGATGTCATTTGTCGAAAAATTTGATACTATTGTCGTTAATGAGGTTTTAGATGAGGCTGTTGCTGAAGCTAAAATAAAGGTGGAACAATTTATTTATTCATGAAAGTAGGATTGTTTTTTGGTTCTTTTAATCCGATTCATGTCGGTCATTTGATTTTGGCTAATCATATCGTTAACAACTCCGACTTAGACCAAATTTGGTTTGTTGTTTCACCTCACAATCCATTGAAGGAGAAAAAAAGTTTACTGGCGGATTATCATCGCTATGCCATGGTCGAAATGGCGATAGAAGGAAATGATAACCTTCGTGCTTCGAATGTGGAGTTTAATTTACCTCAACCCAATTATACGATTGTAACCTTAGCCACTTTAAAAGAAAAATATCCCGAGAATACGTTTACATTAATTATTGGGGAAGATAATCTTAACACGTTTGAGAAATGGTATAACTACGAACAGATTTTAGAGCATTATTCTATGATTGTTTACCCAAGAACAGTGAACGGAAGTAATTTTCCAGTTCAAAAATATTCGAATATTACAGTTTTAGAAGAAGTGCCTTTAATGAATATTTCGTCAACCTACATTCGAAATGCAATAAAAACAAAGAAAAGCGTTAAATATATCTTGACGGATGTTGTGTTGAAGTATATAGAAGAAATGAATTTTTATAAAAAATAAAAAATGGAAGAAGGAAGGAATAATTTAGTTGTTTTTTTATGGACAAAAAGAAAGCCAATCATTGTCATAACGGGAATAGGAGCCATCATTGCTTTAGTAGTGTCTTTTATGATAACTCCTTTGTTTTTGTCAACGGCAATTATATATCCAACGGCGACGAGTACTGTTTCGTTTGATGTACAACGAAATGCGAAAGCAGCTGCGATGGATTTTGGAGAGGATGGGCAATCAGAACAGATGCTTCAGATTTTAAAGTCTTCTAAAATACGAGATTTGGTAGTCAACCGTTTTGATTTGATGAATCATTATGAAATCAAATCGAATGATCCTTATAAGAAATATAAACTCGGTAAGGCTTACGATGAGCACATTCAATTTCAACGTACAAAATACAGTTCTATTCAAATTGATGTATTAGATAGAGATCCTCAATTAGCAGCAGATATTGCCAATAAGATCGTCGATTTATATGACTCTGTGAAAAACGAGATGATTAAAGAGCGTACTATTCCAGCATTTGAAATTAACATCCGTAAACGTAAAATGTTAGAACGTAACATTAAAGAACTTTCTACTAAACTAGACACACTTTCTGTGCTTGGTGTTGTTTCGTCAGAAGCGAGAGCAAATTTATTTGGTGCATATCTTGATTCCAAGAGTGTTGATGACAAGCTTTTCTTTAAAGATAAAATTGATGTCAATCTAAAATATGGTGCTGAATACGATGCCTTAGCCATGTTTTTAGAAGAAAAAATGGTAAAATTATCTGATTTTGAAGCTGTTTTTGAGCAAGCAGAATCAGATGCTTACGCAGACTTCAACCATAAGTTTGTGGTAGAGAAAGCTGAGAAAGCTGATAAGAAACATACACCTAAGAAAATGCTTATTGTTCTTATTGCAATGGTAGCAACGTTCGTTTTCTCTGTTTTCTATTTCTTAATAGTGGATCGTATTAAAGAACTTCGTAAAATCGCATAACTTGCTTTCAATTTGGGATAAAATAGGGAGAGTTGCTACGTTTACATTGTTTTTTGCAGTTGTAGCGGTATTTATTTATATGGATAACTTGCCATTATTAGCCTTTCCATTAGGACTAATGGCTATTTATGTGGCAATTTTTCATACAAATATCACTTTCCTAGCACTTTTTTTTCTTACTCCTCTTTCATTTAATATAGAGGAATTCACGGATAGTTTTGGATTGTTTATCCCAACAGAACCACTTCTTTTTGGCCTACTATTACTTCTTATTTGGCAAAGTTTTCTATCAAAAACATTTCCGACATATTTACGAAGAAATTTAATCGTTATCTCTTTAGTGAGCTACTTATTGGTTCTCTTGATAACGGCAATATTAAGTACGCATCCACTGGTTAGTTTTAAGTTCTTATTAGTTAAACTGTGGTTTGTCATCCCTATGATTGGGTTTGGAACAAAAGTTTTTGAGGATAAGAAAAATATAAAAATGGCCTTATGGCTTTTCGTTATCGGTATGACCATTGCTATGATCTACACCCTTATTCGTCACTCGATGTATGATTTTGGGGAGAAAGAATCGCACTGGGTAATGTCTCCACTTTTTAAAGATCACACCATTTATGGTGCAATGGTTGCTTTCTCTTTGTATCTTTTGTTAGGACTGTTCTTTAGTAAAAAGTATAGTCCGTTGCTTAATATGATGATAGCGGGATTAATCATCATTAATATAGCGGGGCTTTATTTTTCTCTAACAAGAGCGGCATGGTTAAGTGTTGTAGCTGCATTAGGAGTATGGGCACTGATTCATTATAGAGTCAAGTTCTCGTATTTGTTTGTCGTGTTTATGATGGCGCTTGTTGTAGTACTTTTTAACTGGAATGATATTTCGTATGCCATGTCAAAAAATAAGAAGGAGCACACCACCGAAAATTTTGGAGAGCGATTACAAAGCTCAACGAATGTTACTTCGGATGCTTCCAACTTAGAACGAATTAATCGTTGGAGCTCTGCCATACAAATGTTTCAGGAAAAACCTTGGACAGGATTTGGACCAGGTACGTATGCTTTTGAGTACGCTCCTTTTCAACGTCCGGAGAACAAGACGATTATTTCTACCGACTTTGGTGATGGTGGAAATGCACACAGCGAGTACCTAGGAACACTTTCAGAGACAGGTATTTTTGGATTAATTACTTTTGTGTTTTTTGTCTCCATGATATTTTATAAAGGAATTATGCTTTATTATAGATTAGAAGATCGGGAGCAAAAAATACTAGTGTTGTCAATGATTTTAGCCTTGTCGACCTATTTTATTCATGCTTTCTTAAATAACTACCTCGATACAGATAAAGCTGCCGTACCTATTTTTGGTATTTCGGCAATGTTTATTGCGATGGAGCAGGCATTGAAAAATAAAAGTGTTGCAGAGGAAAGTGTAATTTCTAATTAGAATCTTTTTACCAATCTTCGTACTTGTAAACACTAGAAAAATCATTTCTAGTTTCAAAAGAATCATTTCTAAATTTTATGTTTCGATTGAATAAAATGTATTTGATGGGTTGAAATAGTTTTATACTCGCTTCTTTTGCTACTTTTTCATTGTTTATAAAGCCCAAGGAAATATATTTACGATAGATATATTGATTAATCATCTGACTGTTATTTGTGGGCGTTATAAGCTTGTAAATCGATAAGTCAGGAGTGTCTGTATGCTGTAAGTTAATATTTTTTTCATTAAATTTTGTCAAGATATAATTTTTGAATTTTTCATCACATTCAAAATTGACCGTTAAAGAAGAAATCGTATTCCCACTAAAATCTTCTAAATCGTAAATTGAATAAAAGGTATTTAGCTGATTGTTACAATACACTTGATTATATGCTGTTGGATCTATCAATTTTTTGATGTACTCAATGTTTGAATAGTTGGAAGTGAAAGACTTTTCAAAATTAAAGGCAGCTATGTGAAGCTCATCTTCCTTCCGAATAATCATATTGCCAAAAGTATTTTTAATCTGATTTATTTTCTTTATAAATACTGAAATAGAGGATGTTATAATTCCATCTACAGATTTTTCTTTTAGTAGTTGAAACTGCTTATTGTGTGGTATGTCAAGATTGATTAAATATCCTTTGGGTAGAATAATGCTTTTATTTCCTAAAGCTTTTATTTTAGTGTGGCGTTTAAATAACTTCAGTCGAATTTGATTCTCTGCGATGACATCTAATGAATATAAGCCATTACCAACGACATCTTTTAGAGAACTAATCTTTTCTACTTCAACCGGAACAACTGGAATTTCAATAGAGGCAAACTCTAATAGAAATACTTGTGGATCAACACTCTTTTTAAGGCTAATAACTAGCACATCTTTTCCTTTTTGTGTTATTTTTTCAAACGTCTCGAGGAATTTTCTTACCTCTGGATAACTAGTATTTTCTTTTTGTAAAAGAATAGAATGCGCAATGTCTTTTGGTGTTAATTTTCGTTCTTTATATAATTTGTGACGTTGATTATTCTGAAAATATACAGTTGGCAGTATGGTTAGCTCAATTTCACTTTCATGCACCCATTTGTAAGAAGAAATAATTGTTGAAGTTGCCTTTTTTGTAGTTGCATTGTAGTAAAAGATAGGTTCACAAACTAAATCTTTGATAAATTTTGAAAATACATTGTTACTGTAGAAATTAAATGATTTTAAATTCTCATCGGTAGCTATCGATATAACGTTATTGTCTGATTCTAAGAATGAACTATTTTTTGAATCAGAACAAGAAGCAATTAGTAGCAATAGTATGATACTCCATCGATATTTAAAGTCCCAATTTTTCACGCACACGTTTTAGTACTTCTAATGATACCTGAGATGCTTTTTTCGCTCCCATCATCAATATTTCTTCCAGTTTTTCAGGATGGCTCATATATTCATTGAAAAGGATGCGTTGATTTTCGAATTTTGTTAAAATCAGATTGTAAAGGGCTGTTTTGGCATGACCGTAACCATAACCTCCTTTTAAATAATTTTGGCGCATTTGTTCATTTTCTTCTTCCGAACAAATCAGCTTATAGATATTATAGACATTACATTCATCTGGATTCTTTACTTCTTCCAATGCCTTGGAATCTGTTTGAATAGACATGACTTGTTTTTTTAGTTCTTTATCTGTTGCAAAAATATTGATGGTATTGTTGCGTGATTTGCTCATTTTGTTGCCATCTATTCCAGGAACGGTCATAATATCATCCTGAATAAGTGCTTGAGGTAAAACAAATGTTTCCCCATGGATGTTGTTGAAACGTGAAGCAACATCTCTCGCAATCTCAAGGTGCTGCAATTGATCTTTACCAACTGGAACATATGCAGCGTCGTACATTAGAATATCGGCTGCCATTAACATAGGATACATGAATAAACCAGCGTTTACATCTTGAAGTACGTCTTGTTTATCTTTAAAGCCATGTGCTAAAGACAATCTTGTAAAAGGAAAATAGCAAGTCAAATACCACGTTAATTCTGTTACGTGCGGCACATCACTTTGACGGTAGAAGACTGTTTTCTCAGGATCTAATCCGAAAGCTAACCAGGTGGCTGCAGCAGCATACGTATTTTGTTTGATTATTTCGGCATCCTTTATTTGTGTTAAAGTATGAAGATTAGCGATAAACAAAAAGGAATCATTCTCCTGTTTATGAGCATGTTGTATAGCTGGATAGATTGCTCCTAAAATATTACCTAAGTGAGGTGTTCCTGTACTTTGAATTCCTGATAGTATTCGTGCCATTTATTTTTTAATTTTACCAAAATTAAGCATTTATTGGTTGACAATAATTTTATATCGCTATGAGCCTTTTAAAAAATATATTTTATTTACTCTATAAGCTATATTTTATGCTTGTGTTTGTCGTTATTTTCGTGGTGCTTTATCCACTTTTTTTATTAGGTTTTCATGTAATAAAGAATGACAAATTTACATATTTATTACATGTCATTTGGGCTTATACCTTAAACTTTTTTACATTTATATTTCTGAAGAAGACCAATTTTAATACGCTTATTCCAGACGAGCCTTTTATTATTATTTCAAACCATACTTCTTTTTTGGATGTTTTCTTAATGTTTAAAATTTTCCCCAATCATCCTTTTGTTTTTATGGGGAAATCAGAACTATTAACTATTCCTGTATTTGGTATTCTATTTAAATACTATCATATTCCTGTCTATCGAAATAATCGCAGAAAGTCTGCTGAAGCTATTATCAAAGGAAGAAAGCTTATTGGCGAGGGAATGTCGATTGCTATTTTTCCTGAAGGCGGTATAATTGATGGTTACGCACCAAGATTAGCCCCATTTAAAAACGGAGCATTTGAATTAGCGAAGAACGAGAATATTGGTATTTTACCGGTAACGTTTACTCGTAACTTTAAACTTGTGGGTGATACGGGTAAATTAATATCTGTTGCACGACCAGGAGTAGCCGAAGCAATTATCCATCCGTTTATTTCAAAAGAGGAGGTGCAAGAAGCGAGCGTTTTGGATTTAAAGAGAAAGTGCCGTGAGATAGTAGAAGCGCCTTTAAAATCGCTGTACGGGATATAAAACAGGATTTCTAGTGCTTGTTTATAGTTGCCGCTTACTTTTTATCTTCCGCTTCCATTCTTTTAAACCTTTCCTTATCATTTTGCTTAATTAATAAGGTCATGTACTGATGGAATTTACGTACCATTGATTCGGAATCTCCTTTTAACACCATTCGCAGTTTATTATCCTGATCAGCTAGTAGAAGCAGAGAATAATAGGCTTTTCCATTGAAATATTCATCCCCTTCAATGGTGGATAGATTGTGTTTATTGTGCTCGATATTATATAGGTTATTTGCATCACCTTTTGCTAGAATCCAAATTTCAGGGTCGTATTCCAATACGTTGTATTCTAGGATTTTTCGCATATTCTCCAAGTCTTCAACAGGATTCCCGTCTTTATCTACAACGAAAGAAACAATTTTAACATTTCTTAATTTACCAGGGTTTTCCTTTAACTTTCGAAATAATTGCTGATTAACGTCCCAAATACTGATGGCACAATCCTTTGGACACGATTCATTAAGTACCGTGTACATGACAACTTTCCCTTTAAAGGTTTCGTTGGTAATTGTTTTGCCGTCAATTGTTGTTGCTTGATAACTAGGGATGTCTCCGAAATAATCTAACTGTGTGAATTTATGTTCACATTTAAGTGTAGAAACAAATATCAATATTAAAGCCGGTCCGAAGACTAATGAAGCCATTATTAGCTTCTTAGTTCGGCCGGCTTCTTTAATTTTTTTAGCCATTATAAAATGTTACTTAGTATGCGCCGTATGTTTGCAATACATGACCATATACCCAACCTTCGTGTAATAATAGTATTGTCAGGTCAAGGATAAAGAGATAGTATGAAAATAGAATCAATTTTCTTAAATGTCTATGTTCATCATTCATGTGCATGAAAACCATGACAATGTATCCTGCTTTTACGACAGTTAACAAGATGAATAATGTTTTGATAGATTGCCAAGTAAGTGAACCATCATTCTTAATATACATACCCAAAATAACTTCTACAGTAGTTATAACAGATAAGATAATAGTAACTAGATAAATTTTCTTTCTTATTTTTTTTCCTTCAGTTTCACCGTGCTTGTGATCTACTGCGTATTCGTAAATGTCGTCTCTTAACATATCTTAAAGTTTAAAAATTAGTAATAAAAATCAGATTAAGTAGAAGAATGTAAATACAAACACCCATACTAAATCGACAAAGTGCCAATACAATCCTGATTTCTCAATCATTTCGTAGTGATTTCTCTTTTCATACGTTCCTTTTAATACATTAATGAAAATAATGATATTAAGAATGATACCTATTGAAACGTGGAAACCGTGGAAACCAGTAATAAAGAAGAATAAGTTCGCATATACTTTTGGACCATATTCATTGGTTTTCATATTTGCTCCGTAAGTCACTTTTGTAGGTGTTCCGTCATTGAAAGCACCGTAATACTGCTTAATAGCGTCTTCACCATCTATTACTTGACCTCTTTCGTATTTACCACCTTCTTTTTTAATAACTAAACGAACGTTTTGATCTTTTTCTTTATTGATAGTAGCTATAGATCCATCACTTAAGTGAATAGAGTTTCCGTGAATATGACCAGCAACAACTGCGTGCTCCCAAGTGTGAGCCAAGTCTAAATCTTTTTCTGTTAGAAGTTGTCCAGCTTTGTATTCACTTCCAGCTTCCGTTACTTGAAAACTTTTGATTTCTCCAAAGACTAATTTTCCGTTTGGTCCTTCTACCACATTTGCTAGGGAACCATCCGCTAATTCTACTCTTCCAAACTCTGTTCCATGGATAAAGTGTGACCACTCCCAAGCTTGTGAGCCAACGAATATCATACCACCAATAATGGTAGCAAATAACCATTTTGTCACTCCTTTTCTATCCATTCTATGACCAGCTTCAACAGCTAATACCATCGTTACCGAAGATAAGATCAATAAGAATGTCATAAAGGCCACATAAAAGAGTGGGTGACCAGATCCTAAAAATGGTAATCCGTTAAAAGTCTCTTCACCAATTGGCCATGCTTCTTGAGCACTATATCTCATAAATCCTAATGAGACTAAGAAACCTCCGAATGTCAGTGCATCAGATAATAAGAAAAACCACATCATAATTTTTCCATATCCTACTTTAAATGGAGAAACACCTCCATTCCAGTTTTCTGATGTGTCTATTTTACTTGTAGCGAGTTCAGCCATACTTTATTTTTTTTGCAAGTTTAATGAATAAAAATTAAAAATAATAACAAATAAATCCATAATATATCTAAAAAGTGCCAAAAGGTACCACCAAATTTTAGCTTTAGATATTTATTATCATCTAAATCACCTGAGAATGAGATTGATACCATTCTAATGAGATAAATTAACGTCACTAATATATGTAATAAATGCAAAGCAGTAATTACATATAGATAAGAAGTTGCAGTGTCTTGTGATTGATTTAGTTTATTTTGGAGCGGAACGCTCAATTTTTTTCCTTGAAATAGTAAAGATCTATCTTTATATTGTAGTTCTCTTCCTTTAAAATAGATTTTAAAGTCTTTTCCTAATTTACCTTTGTGAAAGAAATCACCACGACCGTCTCGAACATTCCAACTTAATTGTTTTAATCGGTGATAATCCATTGACTGTAATTCTTTTCCATCTGGACGGATAAAATGACCATCTACTAATTGCAATGGTTCACTTTTAAAATAAAGAATAAAGTCTCCATCTAGATTGTTAAAAGTAGGAGTCTTATTCGCCTTAATTTTTTCAAAGTTTTTGAAGTAGTTTTGTAACTTCTTCATATCTTCATTACTCATTACCTTTCCTTGTAATAGGTAATCATTTCCATCTACTTCGACAAAGTGTCCGTTTTGTTTAACTTCAAAATAATCACCATATCGGCCATCAATAACAGCGATAGGACTTACAACAAAAGCACCTTGTTTATGAAGCTGTTTGTACCCTTTGAACTGGAAAATGCAAAATATAATTCCTAATAGGAGTGTTAAGGAGATAAATAATCGTGTACTCGTAACATTTTTCTTTTTAGCTGCCTTAACTGTTAATGAGTAGGTGATACTACTTAATATAATAGCTGTTGTACTGAAGTAAAAGGCTCTAGGAAATGGAAACTTTACCCAAAATGATCCTCCCATTGAAACGATATAAGCAGAGGTTAAACCGGCAAATATCATAATGATACTGAATATGCCAACATAGACCATGTTCCGATTCATTTTCTCTTTTGTTTCATAGGAAACATCGTAATTATAATCCTTTCTCATACTTATTGAGGAATTTTATCTAAAACTAATACTAATTGTACTACGGGTAAATATATAAACGAAGCAAACATACAAATTTTTGCGTCTTTATTATCTAATGTTAAGTAAAGTTTATAAGCTGATAAGAAGAAAAGTACTGACATCAATCCTCCAACTACCAAAGACCAAGTTCCTGTCATTCCTACGACCCATGGAATCAGTGTGAATGGAATTAAGAAAATGGAATATAAAACAATTAAACTGGCTGAACCTTTCGATTTATTGGATTTTAAAGGTAGTAAACTGAAACCACCTCGCTCATAATCGTCATGTGCCACCCATGCAATTGCCCAGAAATGAGGGAATTGCCATACAAATTGGATGAAAAATAAAATACCTGTTTCAAAAGTAAAGTTACCTGTGAAGGCTACGGCACCCATTAATGGAGGTAATGCTCCAGGAATAGCTCCCATAAACACTGCCCAAGGAGTATGTCTTTTCATTGGTGTGTACATAAAAGCATATGAAACATACGCTAGAACACCTAATAAAAATGTCTTGTAATTTAATAAGAATAGTAATGATAAACCACCGATTAAGAATATTGAAACTGCTATATAGGCTTCTGTTAAAGACATTCTTCCGCTCGGTAAAGGACGGTTTTTGGTACGGTTCATCTGTTTATCAAAGTTGCGTTCCCAAATTTGATTAGAACCGATAGAAGCACACGTTAATAAGGATCCTCCAACAGAAATAAGTAATAAATCTCTCCAAACCCATTCTTGTTCCGCCACAAAGAAATATCCAAGAACTGCCGACAATACAACAGTAAATGATAACCTAAACTTTGTAAATAATAAATAGTCCTTTATTTTTTGAATCACTGATATAGACTTTAATTCTGACACATAGCAATGCACAAATTTACATTTTGTTTTTTGATAGAAGATGTCAAGGAATGTTTAATCTGTATGATAGTATTCTCAATGGTCAGATATACAGTGATTTAATCATTTAAAAGCACTGTTATTTAGAGTGATTATAAATAACGCTGATGTGTTATTTATTTTAGTGTTAAATATTCTAATGGGGTGATTTAACTGAAAATTTCATCCACAATTTTAGTGGCTACATTCTTATTATCAGCAAAAAAAGAAGTCGCTTCTTTCTCAATCATTTCCTGTTGTTGGTGCATTGTTTCAATCTTCTTTTGAACATCAACAGAGGAAGTTATAATCGCAACGATGCCTTTATCTATTAAGTATTGTGCTTCTGGAAATCGGTGATGCTTAGGTCCGATTAGAACGGGAATGTTAAATACTGCTGCTTCTAGTATGTTGTGTAATTTCCCTGTAAATCCTCCTCCAATATAGGCTAACGATGCATATTGATATAGATTGGATAATTTCCCGATGCAATCAATTATCAATATGTTGGATTTGACAACCGAATTTTGGGTATATCGAACCGCTTGAGGATACATTTCTAAAATTGAAGTAAGGTGTTTTTCTGAAATATCATGAGGAGCAATGATGAATTTATGCTCAGGATGACTTTTGATATACTCTTTCCAGAGCTGTTCTCCAATGGGCCAACTACTTCCTAAAATAATTGCCTTTTCATCTGCTAAAAAAGCTTCAACTAATTCGTCTTTCTTTACCATCGCTTTGTTATCTAAAACTCTATCGATACGTGTGTCTCCGGCTAAAATACCATTTGGATATTGAATTTTTTCTAACAACAGTAAAGATGTTTCATTCTGAACGAAGATTTTGTCAAATAGAAAAAGAGTAGGAGCGAAGAGCGATTTAAAAGCACCAAAAAAACGATGATTTTTGCGAAAATTGGCAGATATACAGTAGATTTTTGCGTTATTTTTCTTTGCTTCTGAAAGATAATGTTCCCAAAACTCATATTTCACGAAGAACACTAATTTAGGATGGAAATACGTTATAAATCGACGAGCGTTTGAAGGTGTTGGGAGCGGTAAATAACCTACCCAATCTGCTGGATGATTGCGTTTGTGATAATGTTCCATTCCCGAAGGAGAGAAGAACGTGACGATGATGAAAATAGAAGGGTCTCTTTCTTTTAGTGCTTGCATCACAGGAATACCTTGATCGAATTCTCCTAAAGAAGCGCAGTGAAACCATACGACATTTTTTGTTGGAATATTGGTAGGAAGTTGCGCCCAAAAACCTTGTCGTCCTTTCCACCATTTCCGTGCTTTTTCATGGAAGGGTTGTAGCAGAAAAATGATTCCTCCATACAAAATAACACTAAGTGTATGAAAGATTCTCATGTATTATTTGGTATAATAATTTCTAGAGCGATTGGCATTCGCAAGGAAAATCCAAGCTACTTTAATTCCAACCATCATATCTAAACGAAGGCTTTTGTCAACAGGAACTGTAGGTTGGTCATAATTCAAATTACGTCGATTTACCGTGAAACCTTCTTGGATAAATGCTCCAGCGTAAAAGTTGACAAATTCGTTGTTGCCAATGAAAAGATATCCTAATAATTGTTCAGAAGCTAAACCAGAAGAAAAACGGTCATAGCCTTTGCGGTATTCTTTCTCTAACGAAGGTATGATATGATCACGAGTTTCAATGTTCAGTTTATGCTGTAAATAACCACCACTAACTCGCACAAAAATTCCAGAATTTGGATTTGATTTTGAGACAGGGAAGATTTTCCCAACATGCACATTAAAGGTAAGCCCTCTTGGATTTGCTAGTACAATACCGACATCTCCATTTACATCCGATATATTTCCATGACTATCTACTAAGTTATCAAATAACCCCGTGAATTTGGTGCGATTACCAAAAATGAAACTTCCATCTACACCAAATATCCAATTGGAATTTAACTTGTAAGACACTCCAGCACCAATGTGGTTGAGAAAGCTATACCGCTGTTGTAAATCGCCTAATGCAAAACTAGGAGCGTAATGAGCGCTAATTAAAAAAGAGGATACTGAATTATTTTTCTCTTCTTCAACTTGAGAGAATCCTAAACAATAAACAAATAGACTTGCTATAAGAAAGTTCACTTTCATGGGCCAAAGTTATGAATTTTTATCTTTTTAGTTGAAGCTTTAGCTGTAAACGACATTTAATTTAATTTATTGGATGTAAGGAGTGTTTGTTTGAATAAAATAAAAGACTTTAAATTCGCTTTTAATTGAATTCTACTTACCTTTAGTTCTTCATGAGCACAGAGAGAAAAACATTTACTTTATTAGAATTAACTTCGTCTATTCAGCGAGCCATTAAGAATGTGTACCATAACGCCTATTGGGTCAAGGCAGAAATGCACAAGTTGAATCAAACGGTGAAGGGACATTGTTATCCAGAGTTAGTCCACAAGGAAAATGGGGAGATTGTCGCTGAAATGCGTGGTACGATTTGGAAAAATAACTTTACGAATATACGAATCCGCTTCGAAGAAACAGTCAAGGAGCCTCTTCGCGATGGATTGACATTACTTTTTCAGGTTAGGGTGAATTTTCATCCGATATATGGAATGGGATTGGAAATTGTGGACATCGATCCGAACTATACTTTGGGTGAACTGCATAAAGAACGGGAAGAAACACTTAAAAAGTTAAAAGAAAAAGGGTTACTGACCAGAAACCAACAGTTAAAATTACCGCTATTGCCAAAGAATATTGCCATTATATCTGTGGAATCTAGTAAAGGACTTTCGGACTTCTTGACGGTTCTAAATGGTAACGCTTATGGCTATGGATTTAACACGAAACTTTTTCCAGCAACGCTTAGTGGTGATGGAGCAATTGAAACAATTTTACAGCAATTAGAACGCATAAAAAAATATCATTCTTTTTTTGATGCTGTTGTTATTGTGAGGGGTGGTGGTGGTGAAGTAGGAATGTCCTGCTACAATAATTACAATCTGTGTGAAGCAATTACCAATTTCCCATTACCTGTTCTCACTGGAATTGGACATTCGACCAATCTTACTGTTGCTGAAATGATTGCGTATCGAAGTGCTATCACACCAACTGAACTAGCTATCTTTTTCGTCGATATTTTTCATCAATTCGATAGGTCAGTGGTAGAAATGAAGCGATTGATAGTAGAGGAAACGTATTACGTATTATCAAATACCAAAAAAACATTATTGAATGAATCTCGTGTTTTCAGAAACGCTTCTGCGTCGTGTATCATTTCAAATAAACAATCGTGGCGTCAACAGCGAACAGATCTCGCACGCAATGCAAATAATGTACAAAAAACAAATTGGGTGAGTTTAAGAAGTCAGGCACATAACTTTCGTTCCAACATAAAGACACAGTATCGAATCACCACAAATACACTTCAGCATGAACAACAAAAATTAGCAGTTATTAGTACGAAATATATACTTGAAAAGGATATCTATTTACAGGATTATCGTGTTTTATTACTGAATAACGTTTCAAAAATAACAGATAATGCCTCTAAAGTACTTGCTCAAATAGAAACAACGATTAAGTTAGTTCATCCAGATAATACCTTAAAAAAAGGGTACACTATTACATTGTTTAACGGTAAAATATTATCAAAGGAAAATTATCCAAAAGAAGGAGACGAACTATTAACGACAAGTATTGTCGGAGTACTCAAAAGTAAAGTGGAAGAATAATTTCTTATTGTTTAACAAATGCTTTCGACGCGACGTTATCTTTCCCAGATAATCTCAATGTGTAAGCCCCTTTTTGTAGTTGAGAGCAATCAATAGAAGAGCTAAAGATACCCGTTTGTACTATTTTTCCATCTACACTGTAAATAGCGTAACTTTCAAAGCTATAATTGGTATTTACATGCATCGCAGTAAAAACTGGATTAGGGTAAACTGTCAATGAGATATTGTCTTTCAACTCATCTACTCCAACAAAAACGACATTATCTCTGTATTCGATAGCAGTCACATTTTCATTATTTCCTTGAATATTTGCTTTAATTCTTACAACAGGGCTTCCTTCTTCAAGTGTTCTCCATTCATAAATTATTTGTTTCGGAACATTTAAAGGTAGCCAAGCCCCAAATCCACTTACTGAAGCGTAGATAGAATCTTGTTCAACAACGATATGCTTGATGCGTAAACAATCAAAACTTCCGATTGGTGTAAAGACTTTTCCCCATCCATCAACTGTTACTTCATGTTCTCTTTTTTGTCTCCATTGAGCATCTACCATAGGATTCATATCTTGGTCAAAACGGCCATGAGTTGTATAGTGATCACCATATTTAACGGGGAAATAATATTGTGTTTCAATTTCTGAGTAACGAATAGGGAGTGCTTGTCCATTGATATTAACTGATAAGCCAACTAAACTTAAAGAGTCTTCAGACAATTTCATCAAATTGTTATAATCGGAGAATTGAATTGGTAAGAAAGACGGTAAATATTGTAAAGGAACATCTGGATTGATAATGTGATAAGTAGCTTTATATTTATCAGGGGAAAAATTACCAAACTGAAAACCTGCTAATTGTCCTAAATCTGAAATTGGTTTGTATTCTTCTAATACTTGACTTTCAGGGGTTAGATGAGAGAAATCCCAAAAATACCCTGCTCCTGTATTTAAATCCACTTCTGAAGCTATTGTTGCTGATGACATTCTTTCCTTATCTCCAAGGGTTGCGAAATTTTCTTGATTTAACTCAATTTGCGCATTAATGATTTGTGTGGACAATAAAAGACAAACGATTAAGTAATTTCTTTTCATAGGTTCGAAGTTTAACTTTAGATTATTGGGTTTAAAATTACTTTTTTTTTTAATAAGGAAATTCAAAACCGCCTTTTATTTTTAATCGAGCTGTCTTTTCTTCATTTGTAGATGTGTTTCTCATTAGGATATCGCTTGTCTCTCCTTCCAATAAGTAAATATCTTTTCCATCCATTTTCTTATAAAAATGAATATCTTTTATAGAAAAGTAACCATCGTTATTGGGAACTACAAGCCACGTTTGATTATCTTGCACCAATTTTAAGCGGATGCGTAAATCATCTGGATTCTCGCCATTTTGAAGCAAATAGCTGTATTTTTTAATATCGTCCACCTGATTAGTAGCTTGGTTCAAGTCAATTAACCCTTCAAAGCTTTTGGAGACTCCTTGATAACTAACAACGGCTTTTATTTTCGTAGTTGCCGTTAAATTATCGTTCGATATTAAGGTGTTTTCTTCACTAGTCAATACATCGTTTAAATACCATTTAACTGCTATTTTAGTAGTAGATTCATTTACAATATTAGCAGTCAATTGGTGACTGGTTGTATTGTAGTCAAAGGTTAAGTTACCAAATGGATTTTTGAAACCAACATACCAATCGTTACTTATTTTAAATGATTTTCCATCAATAACCTTGACAACATCTAAAGTGTAAATTCCGGAAGATGGAAAGGTGTAATTATCGGATTCTAAAAGTTGATTATTAATGTATAAGTCAACATCATCACCTCCTAAAAACTGTTTAATCGAATCCAGCGAATAGGCTAACGCTATTGAATTGAAGTTGGAGAATTTTAATCCATTTGAAGCAATAGCTTTCAGTTTATCTTGGAAAGATATATTGTTTTGAAAATCTCCATCATTGATGCTAAAGAACAATTGTTCATTTCCTTTATTAAAAATAGTCTGCATTCTGAAAATACCATAATCTTTCGTTGTTAGAGGAGTTAAAACGCATTCGTCTTCTCCTGCGACAAAACGTTTTGTTTCCCCACCAAATGTCAATTCCGCATTAAATTCAGGTGAATTTGTTTGCTGAATAGGAATCACTTCGTGCTTGGTACATGAAAGTATCAAAAGCGGAAGGATGATATAAATAAAAACACTTTTTTTCATCGTATAAAATATCTTAGTTGAATAATGAATTGATGGTCAGACTTTGCGGTATAAGAGCTAGACAATGATTTTTTACGATTCAATCCAAGGTTGTTATTGTACTCAAATCCTAGGGAGCAGTTATTCGTAATCATAAAGTCGTATCCTATTCCAACGTTGACAAAAAAGCGATTTAATGCAACGTCTTGATTGAAGTATTCATCTTTAGCGACAAGTTTTTCATTACTAAACTCTTTGTAAACTAAATTGTTATAGATTGTAAAAGATGGCATCGCGACCAGTTGAATGTGGCTTCGTTGATTTTTTCCAACAAAGTAGCCTAATCGAATAGGAACCATAATGTTGGTGAATCGGTTATAATTATACACTTGTCTGTTGTCATTTCGCTTCAAATCGTAGCTGACATACTTATTTTCGATGCTGAGTGAGTTACCAAATGTGTTTTCGATGGCAATTGCGGATGAAAAAGTAAAGCGATTGAATGCTTTGTTCATTCCATATTCTAAACGAACAACCCCTGCACCTTGATGTGTTTTTGGAGCTTGTAAATTACTAGACATTCCTATACCACCACCAATATACATTCTCCATTTTTGCTTCATTTTATCTCCTTTGTCTAAGATTGAAGCACTGGTTTCTTCCGAAGAGGTTTGGGTTGCGACATCTGTTTCAATAGTCGTATTGTCTTGTAGTTGATTGGCATTTTTCTCAACGGGTGTTATAATTGCTAACGCTACCGGTGTGTCAAGTGTTACAGACTCTACTTCTTTTGTTGTGATATGTGAATTATTCTTTTCAGGTGATTTATTTGTACTGGTTAGTAATTCTTTTGTTTCTTTTAGAGGCGTTGAGTTTTCACTATTTTGACGCGTGTTGTTAGCATACGAATTATTTCCTTTATTATTCGTTTTTCCTTGTTGCTTGATTGGAGTCGAATAATGGTTGGTCGATTGACTTGAAATTTCCGCATGTATACTTGCAGTAGGAATATTACTATTTTGAACTAAAAGTTCAGACTCAATAGTAACGGGTGCGGTTTTCGCTATTTCAGAATGTGCAACTGTTTTCCTCATAGAAAAACCCATTGCCGCAACAGTAGCTAAAAGTAATCCTGTAGGAATTAACAACCAGCCATTTAACCACCACACAAAGCCTTTTTTACGCTGCTGAGTGTTCAGTAGTTGTTCCATTTCAGTCCAATAGGCGTCTTTATATTCTAAAGAAGCTTTTCCATCCATTTGCTGAAATAACTTATCAATATCTTTCTCCGACAAACTCATTTTGATGTGTGTTTATAGTTGTTTTTTCTAACATTTCTTTCAATAATTTCCGTGCATTCGACAAATGCCATTTAGAAGTTCCTAGTGGTATGTCCAATTTTTCGGCAATTTCATTATGTGCATATCCTTCAATCACGAAGAGATTGAAAACGACGCGGGTATTTTCTGGTAACTTGTGAATAAGTTCCAAAAGAGCGGTATAGTTTAGGTTATCTAATCCTTCGTTGGTGGTTAAATTAGAAGCAACGTCTAATTCCCTCTCTGTTTCTTTTTTTAAATAATGGTCATCTTGATGTTTTCGCTTTCGATATTCATCTACCAATGTATTAGCAGTAATTCGTTTTGACCATGCATTAAAATTTAACGAGGATAATTCCATGGTCGGTAAATTCTGAATAATCTTCATAAAAGCTATGTTCAAACTAGACCTTGCATCTTCTTGGTTGACGTGATATCTTAAGCATAAAGGCATCAGCTTATGAAAACATTGTTCATAAAGTTGCTTAATGGCTCTTTGGTCATTTTTAGCACAACGTTGCAATATATCGAGGTCAACTATCAAACGTGTTTGACTTTTTAGTAAAACGAATGAATACACCGAAAGGTTGGTTATTCCCAATAAAGTTACAAAAAAATGCTAGCGCTGTTGATTATTGCTATACTTACTCTTCATTTCTTTTAGCTCTTCGATTCTTCGCGACTTTCCTTTGTTGCGAATATTTTTTGCTAAATCGGTGTAATATCGATGTTCAAATTGTAAGTAGTTAAGTTGGAGGTCTAACCATTCTTCCTCGGGCATTTCTTTGATGCTGTGAAGATCCAGCTCTTTTCTTAGATTGGTAGCAATAACATGATAGTCTTTTCTTCCAAAATAATCGGAATTAGCATCGCAGATGAGTTCTTCTAAATAGTTCTTAGGGTTTTCTTTACGAGAGGTGGCCCATATTAGTGAACAGACTTGTTCTATATCGTTTTCCGAATAACCATAATTAGGCAAGTTATTCTTAGCTATCATGGTTGCATATTGTTCATTCTGTTTATACTCAACAATGTACCCAACATCGTGATAAAGTGCGGCTGTGCGTAGTAGTAGGGTCTCTTTATTAGGAAGCGCCTCTAATTTAGCATATTCTTTAATGGTCCGGTCAATTTTCATCGTTCGGTCAATAGTATGGTATAGAAGTGTTTCTGGTAAAGAGGATTTTAGAAGGTGTAAAATATTTTGGCGCATGCGATAGAAATCAATGGATGATAAACCACATTTTTCCAACACTTTTCTATTGGGATAAATGCCCCAAGGATCATTACTATAGGTAGCATTTAGTTTTTCCAAATAATAGAAGTCGATTACGCCTCCTCTTTTTTTGATTTCTACTTTATCAAAATACGCAGTGTTAAAATAAGGGGCTATGACAGCATATACGCGTTGCGTAATCGATACTTTTCCAGGTGCAGATGATTGTTCAGCTCTTGCAGCAATATTCACTGCATCTCCCCAAACATCAAAGATTAATTTTTTCCTACCAACAATTCCACTAACTAAACTTCCACTATTAATTCCAATTCGAATTTGCCAACCTTGTTCACCTTTGGCGCGTAGAATGGCATTTTCTGTTTCGACAAAGTTGATGATTTCGTTTGCAGCAAGGCAGGTCCTAATTTCAGGTGAAGGTAAATCTTCTGTTATCCCAGCAACCGTCATATAAGCATCTCCGATAGTTTTTATCTTTTCAATCTTATAGCGATCGCAAATATCATCGAATCGGGTGAAGTACTTCTCTAATTGCCGTAACATTTCTAGTGGTTGTAGATGCGCAGAGATGGATGAGAATCCTACGAAATCGGTAAACATGATCACCGCGTTTTTGTATCGTCTGGGCTCAATTTTTCCTCTTTTCCGCAACTCATCGATAACCATTTTGGGAAAATTACTCTTCAAAAGCGATATTGCACGTTGTGCTTCAAAATAGACGCGTTTGTAGACTTCCATCTTCACATTTAAAACGGAAGCTCTAAGTGGTAACGAGATGAAATCGCAAATCCCCTCCTTGATAGATAAGATAAACGGTGCGAAATTATCCAAGTCAGGAGTCAGGAATAAGGTAATTAATTCAGTGTTTCTGCTAGATCGAATTAATGTAATAATATTTGTTTTACATTCATTTTGATTTTGATCAAAACAGGTGACTTCGCTATTGATTAAAATAATACCGACTGTTTTGGTTGCCACAACCTTTGTTGCTTCTTCTAGATCTTTGGCATAGATGAGGTTGGTGCCCTCACTCTTCAATAAAGTTTTAAACTCTGAAAAATGAGATGGATTAGCACTAACGAAAACTATATTTATAAACCGATTCAAAAAAGTAAGCGTTTAATTGGTGATTAATAGGACTCTTGTTCGTTGGGGAAATCACCACTTTTTACATCTGATATATAGTGTTCAATAGATGATTTCATTTGTTCATAAAGGTTATTGTATTTACGTAAAAAGCGAGGGTTAAATTCGTTGTTAATACCTAACATGTCGTGAATCACTAATACTTGTCCGTCAATACCACCGCCAGCACCAATACCGATAATTGGAATTGAAACGCTTTTCGCTACTTTTTCTGCTAGTTTTGATGGAATCTTCTCTAATACAATAGCGAAACAACCGGCTTCTTCTAATGCTCTAGCGTCGTCAATTAACGTTTCGGCTTCTTCTTCATCCTTGGCACGAACAGCATAAGTTCCGAACTTGTATATTGATTGAGGAGTTAATCCTAAGTGTCCCATGACTGGTATTCCAGCAGTTAAAATACGTTTAATAGATTCAATAATCTCTTGCCCACCTTCCATTTTAACAGCATGTCCACCTGATTCTTTCATGATTCGAATAGCCGTGTTCAGCGCCTCTTTAGAGTTTCCTTGATATGAACCAAAAGGCATGTCGACAACGACTAACGCTCTTTTAGCTGCACGAACAACTGAGGAAGCGTGATAAATCATTTGATCCAATGTTATTGGCAAGGTTGTTTCGTGTCCTGCCATGACATTAGAAGCAGAGTCACCCACAAGGATAACATCAATGCCTGCAGCATCAATAATTGTAGCCATTGAGAAATCATATCCTGTCAACATGGATATTTTCTCACCACTCATTTTCATTTCTTTTAAAACGTTTGTGGTGACCCTTTTTACTTCGTTGTGTACTGACATATCTAACTATTTTTAGTCTATTTTTATGTTGTTTATTTCTTCTTTTTTTAAAATCGTTTGAATGACTTCAGCTGCTCCATACAATCCAAATAAAGCGGGAATATAGCTATTTGTACCATAAAAGGAACGTTTAAAATTGGTTCCATCTGTTAATTTTAACGATTCTTTATCTTGTATCTCGGTAGAATAAACTGCTTTCACTTTCCGAAAGTCAATATTATCTTGTTTTAATCGCTTTTTTATATGTCTCGCTAATTTACAGTTTTTTGTTTGGTGTAACTTCGCTACGTGTACTTGAGACGGATCCATTTTCCCACCAGCTCCCATGTGTGAAATAATTTTTGTCTTTGTTTTTCTGCAAGCGATTATCCATTCCAGCTTAGGTGAAACCGAATCGATGCAATCCATCACATAATCAGGTTTTAATTCGTTTATAAGCTCCCAAACTCTATTGGGAAGTGTAAACTCTTCTAAAACGTTTAAATTTACTTCTGGGTTGATGTCTTTTAATCTTTCTGCCAAAACTGCTGCTTTATTTCGACCTATTGTACTGTCTAAAGCAGTTAATTGTCTGTTTTTATTAGTGATGTCAAAATCATCACCGTCAATGAGCGTTATCGTCCCGACACCAGCACGACAAATAAATTCTCCAGCGAAGGAACCAACTCCGCCAAGTCCTACTATTAAAACATGTGCTTTATGTAACTTTTCTAGTCCTTCATCTCCTACTAAAAGCGCTGCACGTTCTAACCATTCTGCCATTCATTATTTTTTTAAAAGTCAAAACTAATCAATAATTTGATGCTATTATTGCTCAATTAACTTTCTCTTAAAAACTTTCCAATAATTCTTGTCTATTTCTCTTTTTACTTTCTAGACATCTTTTTCTTGAGTTTTGGATAGCTGAGAATAGAAATTACAAATAGCAATTCCTTCATCATTTGTTTCAGGAAATAAACGATTTATTTGATTGTTTATTAGTATTTTCTGTATTTTTTTGCTGAAGAGTATGCTAGCACCAATGCGAAGGAAATATCCTTCTGAAAGAAGTTATTCTAAAAGGTTTTATTGGATCGTGCTGATTTAGATTACCCAAATGTTACAATTCTCTCTAACACTTTTTTGTCTTTTACAACTATTTCACTGTTATTTCCAATGGTTATTATTCCTTCATTCTTAAAGTCGCTTAACATGCGTATGGCTGTTTCTGTTGCCGAACCAATTAGGCCTGCAAAATCGTCTCTAGTAATGCTAATGCTATTGTCTTTATTATTGGTTAAAATCCCTTTATTATGTATATCTAATAATGCTCTAGCAACACGTTGTCTTACAGTAGTAAAAGCTAAATTCATTAATTTCTCTTGTAAATCCACTAAATTATTTGAGATTAATCCGACGAATTTATTAGCAACTTCTTTGTTTCCGTGAATAAGTGTATTAAAATCTAATTTGGGAATTACATAAAGTACTGATTCTTCAAGTACTGAGGCAGATTCAATATATGTTCCGTTGTCTGATAGAAGAGATAGCTGTCCAATAAACTGTCCAGCATTGTGTAAACCTGTTACAAATTCCTTTCCTTTTTCTGTTGTCTTATATGTTTTTACAGTACCACTTTCTATAAAATAGATGAAATTAGCGATTCTACCCTCCCTAAAAATCAAATCCATCTTATTGTATTTTTGAGGTGAATAATCTCTAGCCAAATGATTTAAATCCATATAGGTTGAGGCCGCTTTAATAAATTGGGAGGTCTCTTCTATATTTCGTGTTAATTCCTTTTTTAAAAGACTTCGCTTCATTAACCGACTTTCTATTGCTTCTAATAATTCGTTTTCGTTAAAGGGTTTGGTCAAATAATCATCGGCTCCCAAATTCATCCCTTTTCGCATTTCGGCTTTTTCAGATTGGGATGTAAGGAATATAAATGGAACACTCGCTGTCTTACTATTTTCTTTTAAAGCTTGGAGTACTTCATAGCCATCTAATTCTGGCATCATAATATCACACACAATAATATCAGGCAATAAATTTTTTGCAATTTCAACACCGATTTTCCCATTTTCGGCTGTGACAACATCATAGTCTGCTAACTCCAAGATGTTCTTAGTATTTACACGAACAAGCTTATTATCTTCTATTAATAGTACTTTAATCATTAGGCAAATATATTTTCTGTTCCTAAGTAACTTGGAATTTTATTATTTTATCTCTTGTTTAGTGTAAACTCAAACCAAAAAGGAGTTCTTGTTTATTTAATTTTTAAAAACGATGACCATTATATTATATAGAGTTACCGCTATCCCATCTTAAAATGATTGGAATATAATTTAAAAAAGGTCTATTTTTTAAAAAATAAGAATCATTATTATTTAGATTTGGTTTGTAAAGCAAGTAAAAATAACACTTTTTTTAATTTTCCTATAGAAATAGCAATTAATTTATCGATTAACGTGTTTTAATCCAACTTTTTAAGAGTTTTAATATCTTTTAAAACGGTTTTTGTGTAATTACAATAAGTTATTTCGTATTACGCTACACAACAGTTTATTTAACAATAATTTTATTAACTAATAAACTCTCATAAATAGCCGCTAATCTGAAGAAAAGTGTTTCAACTATCGTACTACGTTTTGAACTGACGCATTTCATTTTTGGGGTCCATTAGAAATACTAGACTAGCATTTCTGACTTTCAGGTTCTCTCCTAAAAGCTTTCAGGAAATTAACTTCTAATTGTCTTTCTAATTCTGATACATCCAACTTTTTGATTTTAGATAGTTGACAATAGAGATCGCTTATGGCGATTCCTTTGTCATCCGTTTCTAAGAACAAACGATTTAATGGAACAGTTTTTAGTGTTTCTTGTAATTTTTCGCTGGTGATTAAGTTCGCGCCAATACTGAGGTAAAATCCTTCTGCTAGTAGTTGTTTTGCAACATTACTTTTACTAAATCCATGTAAAATCCAGGCTTGCTTAGGTTGATATTTTCGCTTTAGCACTATCAATTCTTGAAAGGCTTTGACACAGTGAATAATAAGTGGTTTTTGGTATTTCTCTGAAAGTAGTATTTGTGCTTCAAAAAACGTCATTTGCTTTTCCCAAGCTACTTCGCTTAATTTATCCAATCCACATTCTCCGATAGCCAAGCAATTTTCCTGCTGAATGAGGTTTTCTAAAAGTGAAAGTGAATCACTTGAATATTGATTAACGTACCACGGATGTATCCCATATGAACAATTGATATTCACACTTTCTAAAAAAGCATTGAAGATGGTAAAATTCGTGTCATCTTTTTGGTGCGTATGAAGATTGATAAACATACGATAAAGATAGATGTTTCTTTCAAATGAGCATTTTTCAAATCTTCAATTTAGTAGAAATTCCTCTGTTTTAAAAAAGTGAATACTATAAAATAGTGCTTATATGGAAATATTCAGTATTTTCGATGCTTTTAAGAATCAAATCGCCCCAAAATGAGTGAAGTAATTAAGCCCAATTTTTTTAATACCAAAGTACTAGGTCACCCGAGTGGATTGTTTGTATTGTTTTTTACCGAAATGTGGGAACGTTTTTCTTTTTATGGAATGCGCGTTTTACTTATTCAGTACTTGACTGCAAAAGTCATATTTGGTGATTCTCATTCTGGTTTAGGCTGGACAGTTGAGTCTGCTTCTGCACTTTATGGAACGTATGTGATGTTACTTTATATCACACCTGTTTTTGGTGGTATTATTGCCGATAAATTACTGGGCTCCTGGAAATCCGTCATTATTGGCGCCGTGATTATGACGATTGGACATGCGAGTATGGCGATAGAAAGTAATGCTACTTTTTTCATCGGTTTAGGATGTTTGGTCATAGGAACAGGATTCTTTAAGCCCAATATGCCGTCAATTATTAGTGAAATGTACAAAGATTTTCCAGCAAAAAAAGACGGTGGATACACTATTTTCTATATGGGTGTTAATGCAGGTGCTTTCTTCGGAATGATGTTGTGTGGTTATTTCGCTGAAAAATTCGGATGGCACATTGGCTTTGGACTTGCAGGAATCTTTATGCTATTAGGAACACTTCAGTTCTGGTTGTCAAAACCGCTTTTTGGAACAGTTGGTGATTTGAAAGTAGAGGATGAAGCAACGATGAATTCGGATGAAAACATTAATCATCCTGATGAAAAAATTAGAAATCCGTTTAAAAGAAAAGATTTAATATTGATTATTATTATTTCCATTCTAGGGTTGATGTATGCGTTTAACGACCCTATTTCGAAGAATCTTCCTGATATGGATATCTTTAAATTTATGGATATTGCATTGTCTGACGGAGGTGTTTTTAGAGGACAATCATTGGTTATTATTATCACATTAACGATCTTTTTCTACTTATTGGTGAATCGTATTATTCGCTACGGAAAGGTCGTTAGAGACCGGATGTTTGGTATTATCATTTTGGCGGTATCACTCTTGTTTTTCTTCATGAGTTTTGAGCAAGGCGCTTCTTCCTTGGTGATTGTAGCGAGAGATTACATTGATCGAACATTAGAGGGGAATACACTTTTGCTGTTTAATATTATCAATACCTTACTTTCTGTGGTTCCATTAGCGATTATCACTTGGGTACTTATCAAATTAGCAAAAGCCACTTGGGGCGTCATCAGTATTTCTAATTTTATTCTATTAATCTGTTTTGGACTGATTTGGATTGCTGTTTTAGCGATGCTTTACCGTGAATTTACCGCAGAAACATCCGAAATTACCGTTTCGTGGTTCTCTACCTTAAATTCATTCTTTATTATTTTATTAGCCTCTTCCGTTTCGAAAATTTGGGATTCAAAACACAATCCTTCCGTAGCCTTTAAATATGGTTTCGGACTGATTTTCGTAGCTGCAGGATTCTTGGTTTTAGCTGCTGGTTCATGGGGTATTGCAGATGGTGTTAAGATCTCAATGGTTTGGTTGGTGTTGACGTATTTACTACACACGATAGGTGAATTATTTATCTCTCCAGTTGGTTTGTCTTACGTCAGTAAATTAGTGCCTGTACGAATGCTTGCCTTCATGTATGGAATTTGGTATTTGGCCATTGCTATTGCTCAAAAGTTAGCAGCTGTTCTTGGCGGACAAGTGGAAGCGATTAAAGCGGAATATTCATTGAGTCATTTCTTTTTATTATTTACAGCAATTCCTTTAGCTGCGGCAGTATTAATCATGTTGTTACATCCAGTTCTAAAGAAGTTACTGCACGGAGTAAGATAAGAGAATTACCCAAATTTAGTTTGTTTTGTTCTTGAAAGATAATGATATCTTTTTAGACAATCTATGCGAAGAACGTTCAATTACGAGGTAAAATAGATAAGAAAAGACGATTGAAGCAATAATTGCGATGAGCACAATGACGAACTTTAGAAGGTTATTTTCGACTCCTTTCGAAAGGAAATAAATGATGGAACCACCAATACTTCCATGGATTAAATAAAAGGAATAAGAGAAACTACCGAATTTTTCTAAAATTTTATTAGGTTTTAAATAAACAATTAGTAAAAGAGCGATACTTAAATAAATGAAGGTTTGAAAACTTTCCGAAAAGATAGTTAAAAGCAGAAATACTGACATCAAAATGAGATTTGTATTCTTTGATTTCTTATCTGATTGCGATAAATAAAATAGAATCCCAACGGTAAAAATAGGTGCGTATTGGAAAATAAATCGGGTATCAGGAAACAATAGCCCAGAAAGTCCAAATAGAATTATCGTCGTGTATTGTATGAATTTATTCGTAGAAGTAATGAATGAAAATAGTAAAGCAATCACAATATAAAATTGAATTTCGATAGCCAACGTCCAATATATTAGATTTAGCCAAGGATAGTTGAATATTGCGACGGTATATGTAAAATGATTTAATATCTGCCAGTAGTCTAAATGAAAAACGGAACCTTCTTTGACACTCCAAGCAAAAGTAATTACGAGTACCAATAACATAGATGCGATATACGGTATCTCAAGTCGAATCAGTCTTCTAGATAAATAAGGGAGTATCTTGTTGATTTTATAATTCATTTTTGCCATTGATAGTGGAATAACAAATCCACTGATGAGGAAAAAAATAAAAACAACATCTGAAATATGATTACTCACGTTTCGAACGATACTACCGTCGTCAAACAAATAGCCATTTGCATCAGAATGATTGATGAAATGATAGAGACAGATGATAAAAGCCGTTAAACCTCTCAATATATCAATCGAATAATAATGACTTTTTGAACTCATTTGAACCAAATATAATCATTCATGTGAATTTTTAAATAGTTTGATAAGATATGGACGTTGAAATACGGCATGTTCTTTCCTTCTAAATGTGTGTAAAACCGACTGAATATTCCAGATAGTTTATTAAAAAATCAATACTGTCCTAAACGTTTTCAAGCATCACAAATAGTAATGGTTTCATTGAC
>JBEBRN010000004.1:0-72957 GCA_040394775.1 Taishania pollutisoli | reverse complement strand
TGGTGAATTAGTAACCCAAGAAGAAGGGTTAGAAATTGATGTGGATAAAATTGCTCAAGATGCGACAAAAGTAGCAAGAGAAAGTAAGAAAAAGTAAGACTTTTATCTAGCAGTCATTTGATTTAAAAGTATAACTTCATTTTTTTAAATCAAATTTCAGTGAAGGTTGTTTAGACATTAAATATTTAAGGCGAGTTAACTCGCCTTTTTTTATGTGTTATTTATTTTTTTAAGTAGATAATTATCGTTAAACAAGAATAGTTAATGAAATAATGACATTTATCCTATGAAAGATATTTTATTTTAAATTGGCTATTTAACAATGAATGTCTGAAATGTACTTATATTTATCACTTTATTTTTAAAACGTCACTTGTTATATGATAGTTAAAAATTACTTTTAAATATCTTTTATAATTTTGTAAACGTTTCCAAGAATAGTGAATAAAATAAATGAATTAAAAATCTACTAGCTTTATCTTATAATGCATAAAGAGGATGACGACTTTACGAATCGTAAAATAGTGTACTTTGGGCTGTCTACCGAATCAAAACACCTATATGATTATTATCTTAAAAAAGACTTTCAAAATATTGGTTTTTATAGTGATAAAGAAAATCCATTAGTGATTGGTAACTATGATGAGGGGCTAGATTTATTACTTAATGGCGAAGAGATTTTTCAAATAATCTGTTGTAGTAAAAAAGTTCCTCGTAAAATAATTAATGAAATTATCACTTATTGTTTTGTCCATAAAGTATCCTTATTCCTTCTTCCTGATGAACACGAAAGTTATACGAGAAACTTCGTCCCTGTTTACATTAATGGAATCATAACTTATCAGTTAACAGCTAGACCACTAGATAAAAAGAGGAACCTTACTTTAAAAAGATGTTTTGATGTGTTTTTTAGTATTATGGTGATAATTTTCATTCTTAGTTGGCTTTACCCATTACTAGCTATTTTAATTAAGTTAAGTTCGAGAGGACCTGTGTTTTTTGTCCAAAAAAGAAATGGTTTAAATAATAAAGAATTTAATTGTTTCAAATTTCGGACGATGTATTTGAATGATGAATGTGATGAACAACAAGCACAGGAAGGAGATCATAGAATATTTAGGCTTGGGAAAATTCTTCGACGAACAAGCTTAGATGAATTTCCTCAGTTCTTCAATGTACTGATAGGAGATATGTCTGTCGTTGGACCAAGACCACATATGGTTAAGCATAATCAAATGTATGCGGAGTTAATTGATAATTACAATCATCGTTCATTAGTAAGACCTGGTATTACAGGATTGGCACAAGTTTTAGGATATAGAGGAGAAACAGAATCAGATCTTTTCTTAATGAAAATTCGGGTTCGAATGGATATTTTTTATATTAATAATTGGAGTTTTATTCTAGATTTAAAAGTGGTACTTAAAACTGTTTTAAATGTATTTTTTCCTAATAAAAATGCTTTTTAATAGATGGAGAGTAAGAAATTTTTAAAAGACATATCGGCGAGTACGATTCAAGTTGCAATTACGCAAATTGCCAATCTTCTAATATTTTATTTAATTTCAAAATACATTTCCAAAGAAGAATTTGGGTTCTATAATTGGAGTATTGCGCTTAGTTCAACCATCATCACTGTTTTTTCATTGGGAATGGATTTGGTATACGTTAAGCGCGTCGCATCAGGACATAAGGCTGAAGCAACAATATCTATTCATTTCTTTCATACGATTGTTTCAAGCATCATTTTAATATCAACTGCTAGTATTTGCTGTACTTTCTTTTTTGATGGACTAGCATTTAAAGATCTCTTCTTATTAATTGTAATCAATCAATCTTTGTTTACGATTGCCAATTCAGTAAAGCTTTGTTTAAATGGCTATGAAAAGTTTAATAAATTAGCGGTAATCGCTATTTTAACAAGTATAACGCGTGTTATTTTTATTGTAGGATTACTTTTAGCAGGTCTTTTTACGATTAAGTTTATTGTTGCAGCATTTATTGTCAGCTATATTATAGAATTTGGCATAAGCTACTATATTGCTGGTGTCACACTTAGTTACTACATAAAGCCAAAAGCACCACTCAAAGAATATAAACTTTTAGTTATAGAGTCGTTACCTCAACTGGGGACAGTATTGTTTGATTCTGCTTTAGCTAGGGTGGATTGGATTTTGATGGGAATAATTGCCACCACTATTAAAACGGCAGAGTATTCATTTGCTTATAAAATCTTCGAGGTTTCTAAAATTCCATACTTAGTTATTGCTCCAATACTACTGACGCGTTTCTCTAAGCTATTTAAGGCAAACCAATCATTGAAATCGACAGAAAAAAATAATATTGATAGTCTTTTTAAGACGGAGATATTTATTGCAGTACTCATACCTGTGGTTGTTATTCTCATCTGGTCAGATTTCTTCGATTTGATAACAGATAATAAATATGGAGCTGTAAATCAGTTAACATATACAGTATTGGGAGCATGTATTCCATTGTATTATACGACGAACTTTTTATGGACGATGGCATTTGCACAAGGTCAATTAAAAAAGATTTTTGTGATAACGGCAATTACTTCTGGGATGAATATCGTATTAAATATCTTTCTAATAGCTTCTCATGGGGCTGAAGGAGCAGCTTTTGCTTTTTTGATGAGTACACTTGTTCAAGTTGCTTTATACTATCGTTTGACTTTCCAAACTAAGTATGCTTTGAAGATAAGAGTCTTAGTGATAAACATGCTTATAGGTACGTTAATCGTACTTTCTCTCTATTGGGTACCTATTCATTTTTCACTAAAAGGGCTAATAGCCATTGTATTTTATATAGTTTTGACAAGAATTAGTAATTTATTCAGTATTAAGATACTAAAATCAGCTTTTATTTAAATGAATATTCTTTTTATTTGTGATGAATATCCCCCAGGCCAGCACGGTGGAATTGGAACAATGGTTCAAGTGCTGGGAAGAGAATTGGTTCGACAAGGTCATTCCGTTGTTGTTGTCGGTCTATACCCTTTTTATTATGGACAGAAAGACTATGAAGTAGATCAAGGTGTTGAGGTATATCGATTACGCTATGGAATGAATTTCGGCACTAAGAATAAAAACTTTTTTTATAAAGTCATTGGTAAAATGCCGAATTGGATTCGAAGAAATTTGAATGGGAAAAGCGCATTTAATAAATATATTCAAAAGATACATCAGATTATTGATGAAAAGCGAATTGATATTATAGAGATTCCTGATTGGAATTCTTTTGTTTTTGAAATTGGATTTAAGGTGGAATGGCCTTCTTTTAAAGCTCCTTTAGTAGTGAAATCCAATGGTTCATACACTTATTTTTGCGATGAGACTCAACAAAAAAGCAACCTCTATTTTGAACAAATAGATAGAGCGCTATATGACCGAGCTGACGCATTATCATCCGTTAGCCATTATACCGAATCTGTGAATAAAAGATTATTTAAATATTCTAAACCAGTTGAGATTTTACATAATTGCATTGAGACTACTTTTGATTTTGAGAGGAATCCAAATAAAGAAGAAAAAACATTTATTTTCACCGGAACATTATTAAAGAAAAAAGGTATATTCTCATTGCTTCTTGCGTGGAATAAAGTAATAGAGAAACATCCAGATGCAAAACTTTATATTTTTGGAAAAGGGAAGATTGAAGAGTTGAAAAGTCTATTGAGTAAGGCAGCTATTGAAAAAGTTTTCTTTATGGGACATACTACCAGAGAAAATTTGTATCATCAATTGAGTAAAGCGACAGCTGCTATATTTCCTTCCTATTCAGAATGTTTTGCCTTGGCGCCATTAGAGGCCTTGTCTGTTGGCTGTCCCGTAATCAATACATCAAGGGCTTCAGGAAAAGAACTTATTGTTGATGGCGAAAATGGTAGTTTGATTGACCCTGATAATATTGATGAGATAGCTAATAAAATTATTGAATTAATTGAAAATAAATCCTTGCAAGAACAGTATTCACGTAAAGGTAGAGAGACGATACTAGAAAAGTTTACGATTGAGAAATCAGCTAAGGATCATGTTGATTTTTACAGTAAAGTCATAAATGAATTCAACTAATAAAGTGTACATTGGAAAAAATGATAAATCGATTCTTTAACTATATTTCATCTGTTGATTGGTTGTTATTAGCGTTTTTAATTCTCTTTTTGAATGTTAACACTAAACTGAAGCTAGTGGCTATTGCTTTAATTGTCATAGCTAACTTTGATTTCAAATTTAAACTTAAGTTTAAAGAAAATCGAATTCCTCTTTTTTATTTTCTTATAATCGTTCTATCTGTGATTCAGGTTTTGTTTCATTATGAGAAATGGAGTCAAAAGTTTTTTATTATTTCTTTTTTAGGAATTATTTTTTGGGGAATCTCACTCTTGGTTGTTCATCAAATGAAGTCATTTGTAGAAAGGAGAGATGGTGTGAAAATTCATAATGCTATAACGTTGTTTTTTATTTTAAACATCATAATCAGTCTCTTTAATTTAGGTCAAATAATGATAGAAACGGGGGTGCTAAACCCTTACACATATATGGGCTTAGGCAGCCAGTATTATATGTCAACAGGAGATTATATTCAAGGAATATTCTTTAATGCTTCCATCGTGAATATGTTCGCTAATTTATTTGGATGCTTTTATTTTTTATATAACCGTCAACTAGTTTTAGCATTATTATGTTTGATTATTTCGTTACTGACGACTAGTAATGTCGGAGTACTTATACTATTGGTAGCGTTAATTATTCTATTTTTCAATCATAGTAAATTGAGAAAGACGGTGGCTATTTTATTCTTGGGAATTATTGTTGTCTTTTACGCTAGAATATCACCTGATAACTTGAACTACTTTACGAAAACCTTATTAAATAAGAAGGAAAATGTCATTAAAACTCAACAACAACAAGCCATTCAGAATAGTCAGCTAGAAGCGGAACGAGAAAATAAAATTAAAGAGTACTTAGCTAGTAAAGAAAGCATTGAAATAAAAAGAGATTCATCAACTAATAAGCCCTCTGTTAATATTAGAAAAGAACTTAAGAAAATAGAGCATGATAAGATGATCACACCTATTAAGAAAGAAGTTGCACAAAGTAAACTTGTTAAACAAACTCATCTTATTTCAATGAATGAGCAATTGTACGGTTCCACTCTTAAAGAATTTGAAAAAAATAAATATCCAGGTAAACTTATTTCTTATTTTCAAACGGTAGAATATAATACATCAAGTATTGAGCATTTCTTGATAGGTAGCGGTGCTGGACGTTTCTCGTCAAAATTAGCTTTTTCTATATCAGGATATAGCTCACTCGACGGTGAAAAGCGGTTTTTAAATAAAATAGTTGAAGATATCACCCCTGAATTTAAAGAAAATAACTTATCGATCTATGCCTATTTTTGGTCTCAAGGAGAAGAAAAGCATTCAGTAACGAATAGCCCTTTCTCTTTTGTAAATCAAATTCTAGGTGAATATGGCGTAATTGGTCTAGGACTGTTTTTATGTTTTTATGTTTGGTTTTTTGCTAAAAGTTATAGAGCATTAACCTATGGAAAAATAATACTACCTATCTTTCTAATGATGCTTTTTACTGATTATTGGTTTGAAGATTTCACGACAGTTATATTGTTTGAATTAATGATGTTTATTGATTTGAAAAAGATAGAAAAACCTAAAGAAACCCCAATAATTAACAAATAGTCTAGAATGAATTTTGAAGTTACTGTATTAATGCCTGTTTATAACGGTGAGAAGTATATAGCTGAAGCGATAGAGAGTATTTTAAATCAAAGTTTTAAGGAATTTGAATTTTTAATCGTGAATGATGGTTCGACAGATCGTAGTCTTGAAATTATTCAATCCTATACTGATCCTAGAATAAAAGTGATCAATCAAAAAAATGGAGGTGTATCAAATGCTCTAAACACGGGACTCAAGAATGCTACTGGGAAGTATATTGCAAGAATGGATGCGGATGACCTTTCTCATGAACTTAGATTGGAAAAGCAATATAACTTTATGAAAAGCAACCCCGACTATATTTTAGTTGGTTCCGATGCGAATTGTATTGAAGAGAATGGAGCGTTTATTTTCCGTCATCAGTCTGGAATATATGAAGATAACTTAATAAAAGCCGAAATTCATAACAGTTGTATTTATGTGCATTCTTCCGTCTTTTTTATAAAAGAAGCCGTTATTGAAGTAGGAATGTATGATGAGAGGGCGCACTCATTTGAAGATCATTTATTATGGTCAAAACTAGCGTCTAAAGGGAAATTTAGTATTCTTCCAGAGGAATTAGTGGATTATCGTTTTAATCTATCATCAGTAACGATAGATCATAAAGACTATGATAAAGCATTTTTAGAGACAAAAGAAGAAATACTTAAAACTGGAACTGTTTCAGAGCGTCAGGAAAAAATTATAATAGAAAGTTTGAAAAAGGTCGATAAAAGAAAAAAGGAAATCTCCTATTATCGACTATTGTCAAAAAAATATCTATGGAATAATTATAATCCTAAAAAGTCAAGGTTTAATATTAGAAAGTCAATACAATTAGAAAAAGGTAATCCAACTTCGTATATTCTATTTTTAATGAGCTTTTTACCTAAAAGAGTTATTTCATTTATTTATACTAATCTTAAAAAATGATTTCACCTACTATACTTTTTATTCATCAGTCTTCTGAATTATACGGTTCAGATAAAACTTTACTGATCTTAGTGCGAACCATGAAGCGTAAAAACTTCAGGCCTATTGTCGTTCTTCCTCAGTTAGGACTGTTGTCAAAAGAATTCGATAAAGAAGGTGTTGAATATGTTGTTGCTCCAGTGATTAAAATATCTCGGACAATGTTTTCCGTTAAAAATTTAATCACATTACCTTTTCAAATAAAAAAGTCAATAAAGCGAATTGAACATTCACTGAAGGATACAAAAATTGATTTAGTTTATTCTAATACTTTAGCCGTTTTATTAGGAGTATTCTTTGCTCGAAAACATAAGATAAAACATATTTGGCACGTTCACGAAATAATTGATAATCCCAAAATCGTAAGAAAGATATTTACGAAATTGATTGAATTAAAAATGAATGCTAGAATCATCTTTAATTCAAAGTCAACGAAGCGTTTTTGGATTCAAGATAGAAATGATATCAATTATTCTATCGTTTGGAACGGATTAGATAAACCTGATTTAGAAAGAATTGTTGATACTGATGAACAACTAATAAAAGCTACTAATTCAACATCAATAAAAATAGCATTAGTAGGTAGAATTAATAAGTGGAAAGGACAACAGTTACTATTGGAAGCATTTAAAGACCTAGCTCCACAGTACGATATTGAATTGTTCTTTATTGGTTCTCCTCCACCAAATCAGGAGGTATGGCTGGAGAGTCTTGAAGAAGTAATAAAACAGTATGATTTAGAAAAAACAGTGCATATTATTCCATTTCAAACCGCTATTTGGCCGATCTGGAAGCAAGTGGATATTGCTGTTATTCCTTCTACTTTACCTGAACCCTTTGGATTAGTTGCTGTTGAGGCAATGCTCTGTGAAAAGCCGGTCATTGCTGCCAATCATGGTGGCTTATCTGAAATTGTAATTTCTGAAGAGACAGGGTTATTATTTGAACCATTAAATGTGGGGGCATTAAAAAAATGTTTGGAGGACTTGATTATGAATCCAGATAAACGAAATAGATTAGGAATAAATGGTGCCAAAAGAGCAAAGGAATTTTTTACGGAAGAGATCTATGTGGACAATATTTCAACAATTTGTCAGGATGTTTTAAAAGAGAATAAATGAAAATAGCAATATTGGGAACACGAGGAATCCCAAATAACTACGGCGGATTTGAACAGTTTGCAGAATACTTATCAGTAGGATTAGTAGAAAAAGGGCACGAAGTATCAGTGTACAACTCAAGTAAGCATATTTATAAGAAAAAAGAGTATAAAGGAGTAAGGATTATTCATAAAAGCGACCCTGAAGATAGATTAGGAACAGCAGGTCAATTTATTTACGATCTTAATTGTATTCTAGATGCGAGAAAGAGAGATTTTGACATCATTCTTAACTTGGGCTACACAAGTAGTTCTATTTGGGGTAGGTTGTTCCCGAAGAAGCCTCTTGTCATAACCAATATGGATGGATTAGAATGGAAAAGAACGAAATTTAGTAAAAAGGTACAAAAATTTTTACTTTACGCGGAGAAATTAGCCATTAAGCATAGCGATTATCTCATTTCGGATTCTAAAGCGATTCAATCATATATCGCAGATAAATATCAAGTTAATTCAGAATTCATTGCTTATGGTGCAACCATATTTCAAAATCCTACTATCGAATCCATCCAAGAATATCATCTTCAAGCATATCAATATAGTCTGTTAATCGCTCGTATGGAACCTGAAAATAATATTGAGGTGATTTTGGATGGCGTTCATCATTCTACTTCTCAGAACCCATTTCTTGTTATTGGTAATGCGTCTAATAAATTTGGGTTATATCTCCAAGATAAATTCAAGGATGATGCTCGAATAAGATTTGTAGGAGCGATTTATGACATTACTATTTTGAATAATCTAAGGTATTTTTCAACGTATTATTTCCATGGACATTCGGTAGGAGGTACCAATCCATCTTTGTTGGAGGCAATGGCGTGTAATACATTAATTGTTGCTCATCAAAATCCATTTAACCAAAGTGTATTAGAGGAAAATGCATTGTATTTTAACGCTGCTGAAAATGTTCAACAGATTCTTGATAACAAGGAAGGAATGGATAGTAAAGCGCTATTTGGGACAGCTAATATTCATAAGATTGAAAAATACTATTCCTGGGAATATATTATAGACCAACACGAACGTCTCTTTTTATCACTTTTATAATTAGCCTGTAGCTAGTATTCTACTTTTTATCACCTTAGCTGGAATCCCCGCGATAATTGAATTGTCTGGATATTCTTTTCCGTTTAGTACTGCTCCCGCGGCAACTACGCATCCATCTCCAAGTATAGTACCATCCAGTACTGTTACTTTAGCTCCAATCCAACAATTGGCTCCAATCTTTATTCCTTTGCGGTTGACTCCTTGTAAGCGAATAGGAATGTTTTGTTCGCTGAAATTATGATTCTCACTATGAAATGAAACAAAGTTGCCTAGAATTGTATCGTCTCCTATTGTTACTCCTCCTGCACAACCAAGAAATGAGTGCGATCCAATTCCAACATTATTACCAAGGATTAAACCTTTGCCTAAGTTTTTCATACTTCCAGTACACTCAATTACCACTCGTTTATTAATAGAAACATTATTTCCAATTAGTATTCCTTCCTTAGAAATGGCATCAATATGGCAGTTGTCAGCAATCACTAAATTCTTTTTAAACTTTATAAGAGATGGTGCTAAAACTTTACTTTGTTTTCCGATAAATCCAATTTTAAACGTTTTAAACTTTAGTATAAACTTCATGTAAGCAATTACCTTTCCAATTAAAAATCTAAGAAGATAGGTGATGGGTATATTTTCATCCAATGAAAAATCTTCTTTTTTGATTTTAGAAATAATTTTATTTAGTAAGTTCCTCATAGAATGATTTTATAATAAAGCAGCACTTCTACATTTATGGATTAGTAGAGTAGCCAAATATAGTTGAATTTAAATAATCGTCATATTATTTGCTTAAATTATCATTACTTTTATCACCTATTTTCAAGCTATTTTAAATTAAAACTAATTATGAGCAATTATTTTTCACTCTTTAAATTATCAGGAGATGAATCATCTAAATTGGAACAAATAAGATTTATTAGCTTAAATATATTTGCTTTTCTTTTACCGTTTGATAAATTTTATACGACATTGATTCTATATGTCATTATTGTCATTACGCTCATAGATTTTAAATGGGAAAAGCTAAAAAAAATACCGCGTCACTTTTGGCTCTTTCAATTCGTATTTCTTTTGTCGGTTTCTGGGTATTTTTATTCCAGCCAAAAAGCGGTTGCAGGATCATTAATAGAAAGACAACTCATCCTATTCATTTTACCTTTGTTGATTCCTTTAGCTATTACCATTACACGAGAACGGATTAGACAATTGCTTATAACATTATCAATTAGCAGCGTTATGACTGTAATAGGGCTTTTCATGTATGCTTTTTTTACTTTATATCAGCTTCATCTTCCATTGTCAGATCTATTTACAGACAATTTTTTTAATCATAAATTCTCTTCTCCGATAAATATTCATGCTAGTTATTTATCTTTATACTTATCATTTAGTGCTATTTTCTTGATTACATTATTGTCACAATCTTCTAAGCTTCAAAAAGTACTTATCGCTGTTTGTATTTTGACCCTATCAGTAGGATTGTTGTTTCTAGCAGCACGTAGTATCCTGATTTATACCTTAATCGTTATTGCTTTTGTTTATCCATTCTTTTATGTGAAAAATAAGATTCGATTTATCGTGTCATTGGCTTTAGTACTTCTTACCAGTACAGTGTTTATAATGACTAATAAATCGATGAAAGATAGATTTACAACAAGTATAGCAGAAGATGTTAATTTCAATTCTGAGGAATTAAATTTAAAGGTAGTTGAACCTCGGTCTGGCCGTTGGCTTGCGGGACTTGATGTCGCTTCAAAATCGTTACTTATAGGCCACGGAACGGGAGATGAGTTAATTCATTTAAAAGAAAAATATAAAGAAAAAGGCTATGTTATTTCTTATATCGATAATTATAATGTACACAGTCAATACTTATCCGTTCTTATAAAACATGGAATACTAGGGTTGCTTATTTTTCTATTTGTATTCGCTTATTATTTCTATTTAGCCATTAAATCAAAAGATTATATATATATCACTTTCTTATTTGGAATTTGTTTTTTCTTTTTGACAGAGAATGTGCTAGATGCTAATAAAGGAATTTTCTATTTCGCTTTTTTTAATACAATTTTAGGGTATTATATGCTGTCTAAAAATAAGTCGCTATCAAATAGCTGAAATGATTATCGCTTTAACTCTTCATGTATACCAACCCTTAGCCATTCTCTCATTATATCAATAGTATCGAATCGTAAGTTGTTCGAATAACATGTGATATTGGTTTGCTTTCAAAAATTAAAAGCTTTTTGTTATTATCTAAATGAAACAAATACGTCGTTATGCGTATTTCAGATTAGAAGGTAGCCCTCTATCTTTGTAGAAGAAAACGTGAGTTTTTTAACCCTATTCTAATCACTGTTTTAGGTATAATAAAGGGCATTTCGGTGTCCTTTATTATTTTGTTTTTAGCAGCCAAATAAGCATTCATAACCACCATCTTTTTTAACGCTGTTTCTACTTAAAATTTATTTTTCTAGTATTTTGAGAGAGATAAATGCTTTTTTAAGAGAAAATTACAGATAGCTTATTGTAGAATCAAAATAATTGAATATATTTGCACCTCGTTAATTGAATTAATAAATTAAACTAAGCTATATGTACGCAATTGTAGAGATAGCAGGGCAACAATTCAAAGTTGAAAAAGACCAAAAGGTTTATGTTCATAGATTGGCTGCAGAAGTAGGAGCAAAGTTAGACTTTGACAAAGTACTTTTAGTAGACAATGGTGGAAAAATCACTTTAGGCGCCCCAGCTATAACCGGAGCTAAGATTTCTGTGGAAGTTCTTGAGCACGTAAAAGGAAACAAAGTAATTGTTTTCAAAAAGAAAAGAAGAAAAGGATATCAGAAATCCAACGGTCACAGACAACAATTTACTGCGATCAAAATTGCTGATATAAATTTATAAATATTGACTTTCTTGATTTCAAGAATTAAAAATTAAAGAAAATGGCACATAAAAAAGGGGCCGGTAGTTCTAAGAACGGTCGTGAATCTCATAGCAAGCGTTTAGGCGTTAAAATTTTCGGTGGTCAAGCAGCAATTGCTGGGAATATTATTATTCGTCAACGTGGTACTGCTCATCACCCAGGTGATAATGTTGGTATCGGAAAAGATCATACATTATTCGCTCTAAAGGACGGATTAGTTGAATTTCGTAAGAAAAAAGATAACCGTTCGTTTGTTTCTGTAGTTCCATTTGAAACTACTGAAGCTTAAGCGTTAAAAGATTATATATAAACGGGTTTCGAGTTTCGGAATCCGTTTTTTATTTTTACAAGTTTTGTAAGTGTTTTTCATTGTTTTATTAATTTAGCCATAAATTTTATCAAGTCATGTTAGAAATACAGCGAATTCGTTCAGAAAAAGAAGCAGTAATCGAAGGTTTAAAGAAAAGAAATATTGATGCGACGGCCACTGTTGAAGAAATTTTAGAAAAAGACCAAACTTGGAGAGAAACGAAAGCAGAAATGGAATCCATTATTGCTGAGATGAATCTTATTTCCAAAAAGGTAGGCGAATTGTTTAAGCAAGGAAATCACGCAGAAGCAAATACATTAAAGGAAAAAACAGCCACTTTAAAAGAAAAAGAAAGTCATTTAAAAGGGATTGTCAGTGAACTAGAAGCTGAAATACAAACATTGATGTACACGTTACCAAACGTTCCAAATGAATTGGTAAAACAAGGTAAAAGTGAAGCAGATAATGAAGTAGTTGATGAAGTTGGAAGTAAATGTGAGTTTGGTTGTGAAGCCTTGCCGCATTGGGAATTGGCTAAAAAGTTTGACTTAATTGATTTTGAATTAGGTGTGAAAATCACGGGGGCTGGCTTTCCTGTTTACAAAGGAAAAGGAGCTAAGTTACAGCGTGCATTGATTCAATTTTTTATCGACGAAGCTGAAAAATCAGGATACGAAGAAATTATACCACCTCTTCTTGTTAACGAAGCGAGTGGATACGGTACGGGACAATTACCCGATAAAGAAGGACAAATGTATCATTGTACAGTAGATGATTTATATTTAATTCCGACAGCTGAGGTTCCATTGACGAACTTGTACCGTGATGTGATTTTACCAGATGAAAATTTTTCCATTAAAATAACAGGATATACGCCATGTTTCCGTCGTGAAGCAGGGTCTTATGGAAAGGATGTTCGTGGGTTAAATCGCTTACATCAATTTGATAAAGTGGAAATTGTTCGTATTGAACATCCAAAAAATACGGCAAAAGCATTAGAAGAAATGGTACAGCACGTAAGAGGATTACTCGAAAAATTAGGATTGCATTATCGTATTTTACGTCTATGTGGTGGAGATGTTGGTTTTACATCTGCATTAACCTATGATTTCGAAGTCTTTTCTGCTGCTCAAGAAAAATGGTTAGAAGTTTCTTCTGTTTCTCGCTTTGACACCTTCCAAGCAAATCGTTTAAAATTACGTTTTAAATCAGCAGATAAGAAAACACAGCTAGCGCATACATTGAATGGTTCGGCTTTAGCTTTACCTCGTATTGTGGCTGCCTTATTAGAGAATAATCAAAATCCCGATGGAACAATTTCTATTCCAGAAGTATTGATTCCTTATACGAAGTTCGATAAGATAGGGTAATACTGTTTATATCAAATTAAAAATCCTCCCTTAATTTTAAGAGGAGGATTTTTTTATGAATTTTTTCGTTACATATTCTGTTTCAGTAGACTTTCTAGCTCATTAGCTGGTATAACTCCTGATTGTCTCCATAGAATCTTCCCATTCTTAAATACGATAAGTGTCGGTACACCACGAATTTGATAAGATGTTGCTGCTGCAGGATTTTGATCAACGTCTATTTTTATAATATCCGCTGTATCACCCACACGTTTTTTGAGATCATCTAATATTGGCACCATCATTTTACAAGGTCCACACCATGCTGCGGAGAAATCTACTAATACGGGTTTATCCTGATTGATAATTTCATTAAAAGTCATATGTGTTTAATTTTAAAGGTTATTAGCGCTGTTTTATCATATCTCCCGATTTGGAATAAATCATTCATTCATTGGGAGGATATATTTTTTTCATACTACAAAAGTAGCTAGTTTGCCCTAGTCATACAGCTACTTTAGTTACATAGCTTTAGTAGAAGAACTCCTATCCTATTAAAATCAATTTTTATAATAGATTAACTTTCCTTATGAATGGGTTTTAATAAGTCTAAAATAGTTTTTACAGGGCTGAAAGTTTCTGGAGGAATTTCCACGAATATGGATAACCAATTATGCATACTTCCATTCCATAATCCTGGTCTTTCCGTGAAAAATATTTTTCGTCCTTTGTAGGACTTTTTAGCACGCAAATATTGATTTTCATCTACTAATTGATTTAAATCAAAAGGATTTCCATCTTTATCAGCATTCTTTAAAGCCATGATGACAGGATTGAAATGGGTGCTATTAATCAGTAAGTTGTATTGTTTGTCGGTTGTGCTAATTTGTGCTTTTTCTATGATTTGTTTACGGGAGATACCATCTGATTTGAGCCAAAATGGACCGCCTCCAGGTTCACCTTCATTTCTCACCATGCCACAAATACGTATCGGTAAATTCAAGATGGATGTAATTTGTTCTTCTGACAAATGATGCAACTCTTCAGGTAATAAGATTTCATATTTAGTATTGAAAATATGGAATTTCTCTAATGAAAAATCGGAGAGAAGTTGATTTCGTTCTTTTTCAACAGCAATTAATAGACCTCCGATAAATTGAAATGTTTCTTTGGTGTGGTTACTTTTATTAAAGTGTTGAAGATTATCGATATTCTTCACGAAAATAACATCACTTTTGATGGTCGATAAATTTTCTAAAAGGGCACCGTGACCTGCAGGTCTTTTCAAAGGGTTTTTGTCCTTGTCTAATACCAATTCTTGATGTTCATCGAAAATATAGGAATCTGTTTTGGACTCCTGAACGGAATAGTTAATTTGAGCTGTTTTAGCCGTTAAATTTTCAATGTTCTTTTGCTCTTGTTCAATTGCTTTTTGAAAATGTTTATTTATAGTGAAATGAAAATTAGGAGAACCTTGCGTAATTTCCATTCCTTGTACAATGTGACTTTGAAAAGGCGTTAAAATAAAAGGGCCAATCCGATGAAAAGGAATAAGACCTTTGGGTAAAAGCCCAAAATTAAGTCCACCATCATTTGTAAGTAGATAGTCGATAAAAATTTCAAGTGATATTTTTCCACTTTTTAGCGAATGTAAAACTTCAGGATTCACTCTCTTTGAAAAAGCAAAATCATCAAAGTGATTGATAAAGCGCTCCACTTTGCTTTGATTTTCGTCATCTGGTGCAGTTAAGAAATTGAATAAGAATTCAAACATCCTTGAGCCAGAGCCTGATGCTGGAATAAAAAAGGTCGTAGTAGGATTGGTGTTATTATACAGTTCAATGAAGTCGTTTTTGGCAATTTCTGGCAATTTCAATATTCCTTTTCCTATTTTACAAGTCGCAACAATATCTAATTTTGCAGGTGCGGTAAATGAGCGTTTCCGTTGTGTTTCTATAACTGTATTTTCAGAGATTTGACTATTCATTATTTAGCTAAATTACATTACTTTTGTTTTCAATATGGTAGTGAGCGAATATATAAAATATGTGTACAATTCCAAAGGGAGACACGCTTTTCATTCGCCGTTTGTTTACGACTTTAAAGATAAGTGTTTAACGTTAGAGTTGAACGATTTATTTCTAAGAGAACGTAAGAAACAGCAAAAAGGTTTGAAATTGGACACTTCTTCTTTTGAAATGAAAGATTTTGGTGCCGGATCTCGAAAACTACAAACGATTCGTAAAGTGAATGAAGTATACAAAAGTGCAGCGACAAAAGGTGCGTTTTTACAAGTTTTAAGTCAACTGTCAGGATACTATAAACCTAAAAATGTACTTGAATTAGGCACATCTCTAGGAGTCGGAACTTTTGCATTAACGTACGATAGTGAAAGAGTAGTGACCGTCGATGCATGTCCGATAACCCAACAGTTTGCAAAGAAATATTTCCCTGAAACAACGGCAAAAGTAGCGTTTGTAAATGACACTTTTCAGCACTTTATAGAAAATGATTCGACTATTTATGACCTTATTTTTATTGATGGACATCACGATGGAGAAGCGTTAAGAAACTATTTAAATCTACTTGAAAAGAACAGCCACGATGAAACGATTTTTATTTTAGATGATATTCGATGGAGTAGTAGCATGGTGATTGCTTGGAATGAAATAATTTTAGATAATCACTATCATTTGTCACTTGATTTATTTAAATTTGGAATAGTGATGAAACGTCATCATCAGAACAAGCAACATTTTGTTGTTCGACTAAAAAATGTTTTAAAAAGTTTATTATGAAAATATATACAAAAGGAGGAGATAAAGGAAAAACAAGTTTAATTGGCGGAACACGTGTTTCCAAGCATTCATTGCGAATTGAGTCGTATGGTACAGTGGATGAATTAAATTCACATATTGGATTGATACGAGATTCAATTGAAGATGAAAGTGTTGTCGAACAAATCCTAGTTATTCAAGATCGACTGTTTACCATTGGGTCAAACCTTGCAGCAGATCCAGAGAAAAATAAAATGCCTTTACCACCACTTTTTCCTAGTGACATTACTTATTTAGAAGAGAAGATTGATGAAATGGACCGCCAATTGGAGCCGTTAAGAAAGTTTGTTCTTCCAGGTGGTCATCTAACCATTTCTTTTTGTCACGTGGCGCGAACAATATGCCGAAGAGCAGAACGTTTAGTAGTGGGTGTAGCAGACGAAGAAACGCCCTTAGATGAAAATATTTTACCGTATTTGAACCGCTTGAGCGATTATTTGTTTGTTTTATCTCGTTACATGACAATGAAGTTAAAAGCAAAGGAAATTGCTTGGATTCCTAAAATGGAAGAATAATCGATTATATACTAAATCATAATATGAAAATCATTCAGTTAAGTGCCCGCTTTATAGGTCTATTTATGCTAGGATTCTTCTTCTTAGGGATGCGACAAGCACAAGACTATACGGTTAAGTTTAAAATGACCAATATTCGGAATTCTAAAGGTCAAATTCAACTTCAATTTTATAAAGATGAAACGACTTTTAAAGCAGAGAAACCTTTTAAACAAATATATATACCCAAAAACGATGTTAAAAATCAATATTTAGAGCATACGATTACAATTGAAGGTGGCGTTTACGGCTTTGCGATGCTAGATGATGAAAACAACAACGGAAAAATGGATTATAGAATTCTGCCTCAAGAAGGTTTTGCATTTTCGAATTATTATCTTTCAGGTTGGAGTCGCCCTAAGTTTGATGACTTTAAAATAACGGTAAATAAAAACACGTTTGTAGTGATGAAATTTAGGTATGTATAAAGTGCTGATAATTAGAAACTTATATTTATCGATTAATTCTTTTCAATCAAAGGCTTGTATTTTTTCAAAATAAAACTATTTTTGCGCAAAGATTAAAAATAAGCGTATGTATTGGACACTTGAATTAGCTTCCTATTTAGAAGATGCGCCTTGGCCGGCAACAAAAGATGAGTTGATTGATTTTGCAATTAGAACAGGAGCTCCTCTTGAAGTAGTTGAAAATTTGCAAGACTTAGAAGATGAAGGCGAGGCTTACGAAAGTATTGAAGAAATATGGCCGGATTATCCTTCTAAAGATGATTTCCTCTTCAACGAAGATGAATATTAAAAACTAGATCAGTTTACGCGGTCGTTTTTATTATTTTTAGCAAAGTAACTCTCTCAAAAAGAGAGCAAGAGATAATTATATATTAGAATTACTCATTAAACACTATTCACAAAGCTCTTGATATTATTCAAGAACTAGTCTAGCCTTTTGTTTAATGAGTAATTTTTTTTTCAAAACTGTACCTTTCTTCCTTTCCACTGAGGGCGCATAAAGACAGTTAGAACTCCCACAAAGAGCATCCAGAAAGGATAAATCAACGAAAAAATAGCCATTCGAACCAACGAAAAACGTTCCCCTATTTTTATCAAATAAGGATAGAGAATGATACTGTCAAAAGCGATTTTGGTGAGGAGTAATTCAACCACTTTGTTCGGATAAATCACTATTAAAGCGATTATGCCCCAATGGTAAATGATTCCTATAAAGGCCATCAACAATGCAGAAACACTTAAAAATGAAGAACTCTTTTTAATCCAACGAACACGTTGTTGTAAAATATCTACAAAGGAACTTGGAATCTTGGATCCAACACAAATAGCTTCATCCGTTGATAATTGAACTTCCTTTTTATTTTTCACTAAATAGTTTAAAAAATAGTGGTCATCTCCACTGCTCACTGATTGGTGAAGATCTTGCGCTACAAAGTCATTATAAATCGATTTCTTGAATAAAAAATTAGCACCGCTAGCAGCAAAAGGACGTTTTAAGAAATGCAATCCATTATTAAGCATGAACAAGTAATAGTAATCTAAGTTGAAAAAACCACTATAGGGCATGTTCTGAATACGTACGGGAAGGATATGAGCATCACCTAGTTGAATTTCAGATAAGGCCTTAAAATAGTTTTCTGGAAGTTGAATGTCTGCATCCAGCGTTAAGATATAATCAGTGTTGGCAGCAATAATTCCTTTTTTGAGTGCTGCTTTTTTTCCAAATGTGTCTTTCAAGTGGAGAATTTCATATTCAATATCGTTGATATTATTTTCTAACGTTGCAACGGATGCGTCATCAGAATGGTCGTTCACAAAGATAAACTTAACGGGTCGTTTTTCTTGAAGCGATATTGAATGAAGTAATAAGGATAAGTTTCTCGCTTCGTTTCGAAAAGGAATAATGACCGTTAGATTTGATAAAAGATTGTTTTCCTTTGTTGATTTAATTTTTAGTGATAACTGTCCCACCAAAATAACAACGGTAAATGCAGTAAAGAAAAGAAAGAAACTACTCATATTTTTTCTTTTTCATTAAATAGGGAATTCCTATAATAGCTGGTATAATTTGATTGATGATGGATAATGAAAATGTAGCAATTAAAATTATACTCGCATTGTCAATAATTGGCAAAAGAATAACCAATGCCACACTTTCCCTCAGAAATAATTTTCCCCAGATGAAATTTGGTATTAAAGTACTCCACAAATAAATCAATAAGATGTAGCTGTATAAACTGGTGTCAAAATCCACTTTAAAAACATTCAGCATCAGTAAATACTGTACCGAGAATATAGCATATCGGATGACGTTGAAGATGATGAATTGCCATTTTAATCGTGCATTTGCTTGATAATTATTGAAATGTCGAAAGAATGATAACGCACTGATTCTTTGAAGATTTAGTTTTTCAAAGAAGAAATACACTATCCAACCGATAATGACAAGTGTCAAGAAAATCCAGTTATAGGTGGCCGAAAAAAATGCATTAGGTGAAGGAAGTAAAAACAACGCAACGATACCAATTGTAATCGTGGTAAAAAATTGAGAATAACTTGCTAAAAGTGTGAACAAGATAATTTTAGGTCGAGTTTTAAAAGGGTAGTATAACATACGACCAATAAAATTCCCGATAAAGTTCGGCGTAATGAATCCAGAAAAAATACCACTTAAAAATGATTCAGTACTTTCTTTTTTTGAATAGCAATCGAGTGTTTTTAGCGTGTACTTCCATTTTAAATATTCGAAATACCAATTGAGCGGTGTTAGCAGTAGGACAATAAGGAAGAGGCTTATTTTAAATTCAGAAATACTGTCAAAATTAATTTCTTTGATGACAAATCGCTGCTTCACAAGAATCCACATAAAAATGATAGCGGCCGTAATCTTAACAGCAAGGGCGATTTTTGAATAGAATTTTGTAGTTTTAGACACTGAACTTTAAAAAGAATGCTCGAAGATAAAATAATTCTTGGAATTGATCCCGGTACAAACGTAATGGGTTATGGATTAATTCAAATTAAGGGTAAAAAAATGGAATTAATTAATTTCGGAATTTTACAATTAGGGAAGATTGACAACCATCCAGATAAATTAAAACGTATTTACGACCGTGTTGCTCAATTGGTGGCTGAATATCATCCAGATGAATTAGCAATCGAAGCACCTTTTTTTGGAAAAAACGTGCAATCTATGTTAAAGTTAGGAAGAGCACAAGGTGTTGCTATTGCAGCTGCTTTGGCACAATCTGTACCTTACGAGGAATACACACCAAGGCGCATCAAACAAGCGATTGTAGGAAACGGAAACGCCTCCAAGGAACAAGTAGCAATCATGTTACAGAAGTTGTTGAATTTTACCGAAATGCCCAAATACCTCGATGCAACCGATGGTTTGGCAGTTGCTGTTTGTCATTTCTTTTCCAAAGGAATTGGAGAGATTAATAAGTCATCTGTTACTTCATGGAAACAATTTGTGACAAAGAATCCAGATCGAAAAATTTAAGCTATTCTACCGTTGCTAGGATGAATAATTGATTGACAGGAATAAACGTATTTGTTTTAACTGTTACCGTTTTTTCTATTAAACCTGACATTCCTTGAAAAGGGGAAAACTGCACTTTTATAGAATCTTTTTGTCCTGGTGGAATCGGTTTTTCGGGTTTTATTGGTGTTGTGCAACCGCAACTCGCTTGAACATTCTCAATAATGAGCGGTTTTTTCCCTGTATTTTTGATTACGAAAAAGTGTTCGTTTTGAGATTCAACTCTGATTCTTCCAAAATCAAAGTCCTTCTCTTCAAATTCAATATCAGTCAGTTTGTCTTCGTTGGCTTTACGAGTCGCTTCTTCTTCCTTTTGAAAAGTCTCTAATTCTTTTGATAGCTCTTGTTCGTATTTACCGCCCGCTGCAAAAGGTGAAACATCTGAATTACTTTCTGGTTCTTTTGTTGAACAGCTTATGAGCCCTATCATTCCTATTAATAAAGCAATATATTTCATTATTTATCGAGTTTGAATTTTGAATATTCGTTGTTTCTTAAAATACGAATCGCTTCTTGCAATGATTGGTTCAGTTCATTTAAAATTTCAAATGAACTTTCAAAACCATATAAGTCAGAAGCAATCAATCCTCTTAAACGTATTTCGATATAATTTTTATTCTTTTCGTATTCTTCAGCATTATATACAAGTGTTGAATCTTCCTTGAATGCATAATCGGTAAAAGCAGTACGAAGTTGCTCGTCGACTTTAAAGCCACTTTTAAATGCTGCGATTGTCGGATATTGCTCTAACAATTTTGCTTTGTTTTCTTTTGAATATTCAAAGGTGAAGGCATTAAAGTGACCGCCTCTGAATAAACTATTGAAATAAGGGGTTAAAGATGTTGTGTCCATTGGTACAAAAACATCTGGCATAATACCGCCACCGCCGTATACATCCCGTTTCTTAATTAAAGTTTTGTACTTTAATGAATCAGGAAAGTGAATCGAATCTTTAGTGACCATCTCACCATGCTTCATGCGTTTCAAATAATCCATTTCATAATCATCAACGCCTTCATATGGTTTTTGAATGTTTCTTCCCGAAGGTGTATAATATTTCGCAATGGTTAAACGCAATTCAGCACCGTCAATTAATGGAATTGGACGTTGCACCAACCCTTTTCCAAATGAACGTCTTCCAACGATAAGTCCTCGATCCCAATCTTGGATAGCTCCTGCCACAATTTCACTTGCTGAAGCCGAAAATTCGTTTATCAATACAACTAATTCACCTTTTTCAAATTGATTTTTCAGCCCTCCATTTAGGTCCATTCGTGGTTGTCTTTTTCCTTGAGAATATACAATTAGTCTATTTCCTGAAATGAAGTTATCCGCTAGATCACGTGCCGCATACATCAATCCACCAGAATTGTTCTGTAAATCGAGTACCAATTGCTTCATACCTTGATTCTTTAGTAAGGTTATACTGGAATCAATTTCCTCCGTTGTAGAACGAGAAAAAGCATTTAGTCGAATATATCCAATGGTATTGTCAATCATGTATGCACAATCGACCGAATTTATTCTGATTTTACCTCGTGTAATATTGAAATCGATACGTTTATTTCCTTTTCCTCTAAAAACCGTCACCTTAACTTTGGTGCCTAATTCTCCCATCAAACGTTTACGTATCTCATAAGTCGACATTTTAACACCTGCTATAGGCTCATCATCGACAAAAACAATACGGTCGTTATCCTGTAACCCTACTTTTTCTGAGGGACCACCAGAAATAACGGACGAAACATTCATCGTATCTTTCATTACTTGAAAACGAACACCAATTCCAACAAAATCACCTCTGATTTTTTCGTCAGCTGCGGCTACTTCTTCTTTGGGAATAAAGGCAGAGTGCGGGTCAAGTTCACCAATCATCGCTTCGATTGCTTTGTTGACAATCTTTTCATAATCGACATCTTCCACATAAGCTGCATCAATGTAACTAGCAACTTGGTTAAATCGTCTTAGGTTATCATCTTTTCCTTTTTGTGAGAATGAATGGAAGCTTGTAAAAAGTAGGAGTGTAATTAATATCGTTTGTTGTAAAACTTTCATGTTTATTTTTTTTGAAACATAAATGTAATTAAATTTGTCAAAACAGCCCAAAAGCAATACTACTTTTGTTCTATAAATTTGTTATATGTTTTGAAGTCTCTTTTATTTCTTATTTCATTCTTTTGTTTTACACAGGTTTTTTCACAAACATTTAAAGTGGGTATTTCTACCGAATTTAAACCACGAGATCTTTTCCTGAATGTCAATGGTTCCTTTCAAAAGGAAAATCACCAAGTAGGATTGATATATGGTTTTGGTATTCAACGAGCATTTGTTCAAAATCACTATTTCCCTCAAATCTCAGTTAATTACGATTATAGGTTTTTAAATCACGATTTAGTCCAATTATTCGCCACCAATACGTTTAGTTATAGCACTATGAGATTGGGAAAGACAACTCATCAACGACTTCATGTTTTGGAAGAATATATAGGTTTTTCGTATGAGATTGGAAATAAGATTCGGTTTAGAAATAGTATTTTAGGAGGTTTGTATAGTGAGCTGATAAGCCCTAAGCCAGCTTATTCTGTTCGGAAATTAAATCTTGGTTATCAATTTACAATAGGTGTGCTATATGCATTTTAGAGTTATTATTTTGTTTTTTATTACTTTGATTGTTGCTAGCTGTAGCAAAGAGAAATCGTCTATTCAAACAAAAATCATTGGACATGCTGGGAGTGGAATGACGCAGTGGAACGGTCTATTTGTAGATAATTCAATGGAAGGAATAAAGTACGCATTGAGCTTAGATAATTGTTATGGTGTTGAGATAGATATAAGTATTTCTGCTGACTCTACTTTGTGGTTATTTCACGATTCTGAACTGAGTGATAGAACGAATGGTCAAGGATGTGTAAGAAATGCCACGGATGAATACTTGTCGGGATTACACAATAAAACACTCCACCAAGAAAAGCTTGTTAAATTAAAAGATGTATTATTGTTAAACTCTAATAAGCATATTATTTTAGATGGAAAAAACTATAGTCAATGTCAACAATCGGATATAGATTATGGATTGATTAAAAAATGTTTTGAGAAATTAGGACCATTGCCTGAGAATGTTGTGGTTAATATAAGCACGATGGAATTATACGCATATTTAAAAGATTTAGGCTTTCCTTTGATCTTAAAAATAGATAATATAAGTCAAGTTACTTCCGCTCTCGATAAGGAAGAGGTTACTGGATTTATGTTTGAAGCTTCTAAAGTCACAAAAGAAGAAATACGTTTCTTACAAGATAAAAATTATAAGGTTTATCTTTATGAAGTTCGTTCGATTGCTCGTCTAAAAAAAGAATTGAAGAAACAACCGGATTATATTTTAGTAGATGATTTATTAAATAGTGTAATAGAATTTTAATGGCAAAGAAAAATGCAAAAAACGTGGTGTATTCAACGAATCCAAGTTATCAGTTTGAATACGACGAAGAAAAAGAACAAGATACCTTATCGAATGGCGATCAAAAATTATATGTTTCCATCGACCGAAAGCAGCGTGCAGGAAAAGAAGCTACATTAGTGGAAGGATTTGTCGGAACAGCAGATGATTTAGCCACTTTAGGAAAACTATTGAAGCAGAAATGTGGTGTTGGCGGAACTGCAAAAGACGGAATCATTCTCGTTCAAGGAAATTTCAAGACTAAAATAGCTGAACTTTTAGAAAAAGAAGGTTATAAAGTGAAATTGAAAGGGGGAAATTAAACGCATGCATTTAATATACTATCGTCTTTCATTCTCACGCTGAGTTATCTATAATAAGATATTATTCAAATGCCATTTTATATTTTCCCTCCCCCTGCCCCCTCCAAAGGCTAATCTTTATACATAAGTCCTAATCATCAGAAAACATCAAGTAACCTTCATATTGTTGGTGATATCTATCCAAGCCATTTTTTATTGTTAAATAGCCTGGTGGGGCTTGTGACTTGTAGCCTGTCCAACCACAATACGAGCTATTATCCAAGTTACCCAAGCTAATGAGTTCTCATTGTATGGATTCTTTTGCTTTTGAGTTTCACCTTCTATTTTTCCATTCACTTTGGCTAAGAACCTGATTTCTTTCGCATTAAACTGATCGTCTTGTTTTTGATTTTCATCATCCAATGCTAGTTTTAAGCGCATTACTTGTAGCGCAACTTCTAATGTCATTGCAAGTAGTTTTTTGAGTTTAAAACCATCTCCAAGTTGACTTGACTCGATTTCAAATCCTTTTGTTTTAATAACTCTAAAAAGTTCTTCGATTAACCAACGTTTCTTATACCAATTGATACATTCAACTGCCTGATCTAAATTCTCAATTTTATGTGTTGTTAGCAACTTCCAAGAAATACCTGCTTCACCCGTCGGGATTGTTGAAGTGTTTTCAGTGGCTTCAACCACATAAATTTCAATATCTTTTTGAGTAGCTTTTACATTGGATGGTGCGCAGATTTTTGCTTTTGTAAATTTGATATCTATTTGAGCTGTTCGTTTTTTTCGATTCTTTTGTCCAGTGATTTCAACTTCAATACTTCCTGTCACATTCGTGTTTTCAAGTAAGTTGTACAACTTTTTATATTCACCAACGATATTTCTATCGCATCGAGAACGAATTAGGAGATTAGTCCTTCCGTCTGGAACTCTATCAAAGTCTTCGTAAATATCATTTTCACGATCACCAATAATAGTAACCTTAATGTTTTCAGATAGTAATTCTTTTGTCTCAAGAGATGATTTGATCCATCGATAGGATTCTTTTTCTTCAATATTTAACTGTGCGTATTTTCGTTCTTTTTTACCTGGTTGTTCCCAAGTTCGATTATAAATCTGGACCGATGAAAAACCAATTAGTGAATTTGAAACAGGATTAATTACAAGCATAGGATGGCAGAAAAACCCAGTAACCTTAGACGAACCAGTTGGTCCAACGTCAGGATCATCAGGTCCTAACTTAGTCTTTAAACCGCTATAATTAAACTCCGTAGTATCCTGAATGGCCAAAACATGTTCTGTATCTATATTAGAAACACAAAGTTTGAATGAACCTCCTAAAAGGTCGTCGTGTGAGAATCTTGTATTTGAAAGCATTCTATAAAATCCAATTTTTTCTGCGTGCAAACTCGACAAGCGATTAATTATCGAACTGCCTAAAGTTAACATTTTGCTCATAGAAAATCCGATTCTTTTTTGAATTCTAATATCTCTTATTTTTTCAGTGTAAATAACTGGACAACAGATGTTTTTCATCTGTAAAAATACGGAATTTTAAACTATAAAACAATACTAATTGGTTGAATTTCAATCAGTTAACTACTTAATCACATACGGGCAGATGTGTATAAAGATTAGCCTTCGGAGGGAAGAAAAAGCATTGCTTTTGAAGACCAAGCGGTAGTGCAGGGACAAAGGGGGAGGTGCTTTCGTATCAACTTTAATCTCACTCTCACTCACACCGTCTCTATTCCTCTCCCCAATACTTATCCAATAAATAAATCAAAGCGGAAATGGATGCAGCTCCCATTTGCAATTCGCGTTTGTTGACATTTTCAAAAACATCGTTGGCGTTGTGATGAATGTCAAAATAACGCTGACTGTCAGGAACTAATCCAAATAAACCAACATTACTGAACTGAGATTTCAATGGAGTGATGTCAACACCAGAATAGCCTTTGTCCAATTGATGAATAAAATAAGGTTGAAATAAGGGTAAGAATTGACGGATGAACGTATATTTTTTATCCGAACCATCAAAGTCAAAACCTCTTGGTGTAAAACCTCCTTCGTCACTTTCAATGGCAAAAATATGGTTTTCATTTTTCTCTTTGGCAATGTTAGCATACGCTTTTCCACCTCTGTTACCATTTTCTTCATTCATGAAAAACACGACACGAATAGTGTGTTGCGGTTTGTAATTTAAGGCCGTTAATAACCGCACAGATTCCATGCTATGAACAATTCCAGCACCATCGTCGTGCGCACTTTCAGAAACATCCCATGAATCTAAATGACCACCAACAGTAATGATGCTTTTCGGATATTTGGCACCTGTTATTTCACCGATGACATTGTACGATTTAATTTCAGGCAACATGCGGCAATCCATTTCCAAATAAACCATCAACTGTTGACTGGAAGATCCGATTAGTTTTTCTAGTGCGGTTGCATCGTTCGTGGATAAAGCTGCTGCCGGAATTTTGTCAATTCCTTCTTTGTAGTTCATCACGCCGGTATTCGGAAAGTCATTTTCACTCAAACTAAGCGAACGAATCAAAACCGCTTTTGCTCCTTTTTCAGCAGCAATTGAAGCACTTGAACCACGAACTTCGAATCCATTTCCATAGGCGTTAAAAGCAGCCGGAAAATGTTGATCCATCGGTTGGGCTACAAAAACAATTTTTCCAGCAACAACATTTTTATCGGCATTTCGAAGATCATCCAATGTTTTAAAGAGTATAACTTCTCCAGAGATGATCCCATTTGTACCAACAGAACCGCCTAATGCCAATAGATTTAGTGGATGAATTTTTCCATTTTCTTCTGTTAGATATGCCTTTTCTTTATTTCCTCTTACCCAATGAGGAACCATTACTTCTTGTAGATAAACAGTGTCGAAGTCATAACTTTTTAATGTTTGATATCCCCATTTAACTGCCATTTCAGCACCTAAAGAACCCGATAATCGTGAGCCAACATCTTTGCATAAGATTCTTAAATCATCATACGCATATCCATTGGTGAGACTTTCAGAATAGATCTTGCTCAGCATGATACTATCTTCTTTGACGTTTATTTTTTGAGCGATTCCAGAATAGGAAAATCCAGCTAGTAAAAGTAAGGTAACGACATTTTTCATTTTAATCTATTTTTTCAATTCTCCAATCCCCTCGTATGCGTTGTGTTGTAAGTAAAAATCCATCATCACTAAAGCTGTCATCGCTTCAATAATCGGTACGGCACGAGGAACGACACACGGATCATGTCTTCCTTTTCCTTCTAAAATCACTTCTTCTCCATCTTTTGAAATAGAGGTTTGTTTTTGTAGAATAGTGGCAACAGGTTTGAATGCAGTTCTAAAAACAATAGGCATTCCGTTAGAAATCCCTCCTTGTATGCCACCACTATTATTGGTTTTTGTTGTTCCGTCTGTATTAAATAAGTCGTTGTGTTGGGAACCAAATAGTTCTATAGCATCAAATCCACTGCCGATTTCAAAACCTTTTACAGCATTGATGGAACAAATCGCATGTGCTAAAACGGCATTTAATTTATCAAAAACGGGTTCGCCTAATCCAGCTGGAATTCCTGTAACTATACATTTAATAGCACCACCAATGGTATCACCTTTTTTACGCGTTTCAGTTACAAGCTGCTCCATTTCTTGCGCTTTCTCCAAATCAGGACAGCGAACCAAAGTACTGTCAATTTCAGTTTGACGCATAGATGTTTTCATCGTACGAATAGGTCCTATTTGATCGACAAAAGCACTAATTTGAATACCTTTTTTTAGTAAGAATTGTTGACAAATAGCACCTGCTGCAACACGAACAGCTGTTTCTCTTGCGCTAGATCTTCCGCCACCTCGATAATCGTAATGACCGTATTTTTGGAAATACGTATAATCAGCGTGTGACGGGCGAAAGTTATTTTCTAGGTGCGAATAATCTTGTGATTTCGCATCGTTGTTTGGAATCAGAAAAGCGATAGGAGTGCCGGTTGTTTTATTCTCAAAAATTCCTGATAAAAAAGAGATTACGTCTGATTCTTTGCGTTGTGTGGTAATTTTGGATTGCCCTGGTTTTCTACGATCGAGTTGGTGTTGGATGGCTTCTATGTCAATTTCAATATTACTGGGAAAACCATCTAGGATTCCACCGATTGCCTCGCCGTGTGACTCTCCAAAGGTGGTGAGTTCTAGAAGCTTTCCAAAAGTTGATCCCGCCATTTTATTAAAAATTAAATCGTGTCTAAAACGTATTTTATCAAGCGTTCCATGTGTGATTGATAATCACTTGAGAATTCTTTCCGCTTTCGGTTTGCAATGCCTAGACAAATCGTTAAACACTCGTGTCCTAATTCTTTTCCGAGTGAAAGTAACGCAGAGGTTTCCATCTCGAAATTAACGACTTGCAACCCATCAACTGATTGGAAGGAAGAAAGATTTTCGTTCATGTTGTGTGTACTCAACGGAATGCGTAAAAGTCTACCTTGTGGACCATAAAAGCCACTTGAAGTAGCAGTGATTCCTGCGAATGTATGCTCACTTGATAGTTTCGAAAATAACGATTCAGAAGCTTTTGTACAATAAGGATGAAGAGTATTGGGTAATTGTAAGTGCTCTCTCATCTGTTTTTCGAGTAGAAGTTCTTCTTTTGAAAAATGGATGTCGTAAAAAAGGGCGACATTGTCTAATCCCAAAGCATATTTTGAGAGAATAAAACTATTGACAGGAATATGTTCTTGCAAAATTCCACACGTTCCGATTCGAATAAGATTCAACGATGTGGTTTGCGGTTTATCTTTACGTTCAATTAAATCGATATTGAAGAGTGCATCCAACTCATTGATAACGATATCTATATTGTCGGTTCCAATTCCTGTTGAAATAGCAGATACTTCTTTTCCTTGATATATTCCAGTATGAACTACAAACTCACGGTGCTGTGATTGGTGAGAAATGGAGTCAAAGTTCGAAGAAATCATTCCTACACGATCTTGATCACCGACTAAAAGAATGGTTTTAGCGACATCTTTCGGTGTTATTCCTAAGTGATAAACAGTATTTTCACCACTTAGGACTAACTCTGAATCAGGATATTGAATGTTCTTATTTTCCAAGACTTCCGAATACTTTTTTCAATAGATCCGTTACACGTGCAGCGGCATTTTCACGAATTTTATTCTCTTCGTCATTGACTAATTTGAATAAACCATCAATTGCCATTTCGGTAACGTAAGCGTTTAAGTCTGGGTTAACTTTATTGTAACCAGCTAGTGGTGCCGCTAAATTGTATTTTGAGATAATGGGTTCCCAGTATTTTGTCAATTGCACTTTGTCAATGGCGTTGGCTACTTTAGGTGAAAACGCTTGAACTAATTGGGACTTAGTATTATCTCTTAGATATTTGGTTGCTGCTCCATTTCCTCCTTTTAGAATAGCAAAACCATCAGAAATTGACATGCTTGTAATGGCATTTTTGAAGATTGGAAGTGCTTCTTTCGCTGCTTCTTCCGCTGCTCTATTAAGTGTCTCTTCAAACTTGTCCACTTGACCTTTCATTCCCCATTCGATAGCTTTATTTCTAACATTAATAGCATCTTGTGGAAAAGGTAGGCGAATTTTAGCATTGTTTAAAAAGCCATTTGTAACAGAAGCTAAGTTGACAGAATTGCCAATACCAATATTTAATGCTTCTTTTAAACCAGCCACCACTTCTTGATTGGAAAGACCAGGAGTACTACTACCGCCACTATTGGAAGCGCCAGCTAAAAGCTGATCAACAGTATCACAACTTGGCGTTAAGACAGAAAATGAGAGAAGTGCTCCGAAAAGAATAATTTTTTTCATGTGAAATATATTAATTATGTAAACAAAAGTAAATATTTTTATCCAATCAAAAATAAAGCCATGAAAATTCAGATTGTCGCTATTGGGGACGAATTATTAAACGGACAAGTAATTAACACAAATGCAGCATGGTTAGCAGATCAATTTTCTTCCTTGGGATATTACGTCGCTAAGATGATTGTTATTCCAGATGACTTAGACGAAATCAATACGATGATTGACGCGTCGTTTAATAACTATGAAGTCACGATCGTTACAGGTGGATTGGGACCAACTAAAGATGATGTTACGAAAAAAGCATTAGCAAACTATTTTAAATGTGGTTTTAAAGTTGACCAAGAAACACGAAGTCGAGTAGCGGCGATCTTTAAGAATAAAGATGTACCAATTCTCGAAGTCAATTTACTTCAGTCGGAAGTTCCTGAAGTAGCAACAGTCTTACGCAATGATCACGGAACGGCTCCAGGAATGCTTTTTAAGAAAAATGACAATTTACTTATTTCATTACCAGGAGTTCCTTATGAGATGAAAGGAATTATGAACGATGTTGGTTTCCCTTATATCTCTGATTACTTTAAGAAGGAAGAGTATTATTCTCAATCTATTTTAACTACGGGTATTGGTGAATCTTTTTTAGCAGATATTATTTCCGACTGGGAAGATCGGTTAAGGGGAGAAGGGTTTGAATTAGCATATTTACCATCCATAGGACAAGTAAAATTACGACTGACTTCAAAAAATAGAGATGCTCAAAATATTGCTAAAATCAAAAATTACATAGAGGAGTTAAAGTCACTTGTTCCCACTTATTTCTACGGATACGAAGGTCAAACATTGAGTAAAGTAGTAGGAGACCTATTAAAAGCAAAAGGATTAACCGTAGCAATGATGGAAAGTTGTACAGGTGGTGGTATAACAAATGAATTAATTAAGACCTCTGGTTCCTCAGTATATGTAAAAGGAGGTTTAATTACCTATACAAATGAGATAAAAGTGGCAATCGGAGGTATTTCTTTAGAGACACTTGAAAAATATACGGAGTTAAGTGAACAATGTGCAAAGGAGATGGCTGAAAATGCCGTAAAGCTTTTGAAATCAGATGTTGGAGTAGGAATTACAGGTTTGTTGGAAGATGAAAAAGGAGCTACTTTTGCATATATCGGCATTCATTATCAAGGTAAAACCGAAGTAATAATTAAAAAATTTGGTAAAAACAGAGAACACAACATACAATTAAGTATCTTTGCGACATTAAATTTCTTGAGGAACATTCTCGAAGAAGAATAATATCTAGAAAAAAGTGTAAAAAAGTTTGTGATTTAGGAAAGTAATTACTTTCTTTGCACCCGCTTAAATAATTATAGAATTAATATATAGTATAATGTCACGAGTTTGTCAATTAACAGGTAAGTCAGTAATGGTGGGAAACAATGTTTCGCATTCACAAAGAAAAACAAAACGCAAGTTTTATCCCAACTTAGTTACCAAAAAATTCTTTCTTCCTGAAGAAGGTAAGTTCATCACTTTGAAAGTTTCGACTTCAGCTTTGAGAACAGTGAACAAAAACGGAATAACAGCTTGTGTGAAAGAAGCAAAATTAAAAGGATTCCTTAAATAATTTGTTCCCATTGAGAAATGGTAATTTTTAAAAAGTAGTAAGATGGCTAAGAAAAGTAAAGGAAATAGAATTCAGATTATTTTAGAATGTACAGAGCATAAAACAACAGGTATGCCTGGGACTTCTAGATACATTTCTACAAAAAATAGAAAAAACACACCTGAAAGATTGGAGATTAAGAAATACAATCCAATTTTAAAGAAGTATACAATTCATAAAGAAATTAAATAATAGTTGAGTTATGGCAAAGAGACCAATGGCATCTCTTCAAAGAGGAGGAGGTAAAGAGCACACAAAAGTGATTAAAATGTACAAAACTGAAAAAGGTAGCGTTTCTTTCAAACAAGAAATGGTTCACAATGATAAAGTGAAAGAGTGGTTTGCTAAAAACTAATGCTATTAAAATAAAAAAACTTAAAGCTTCCATTATGGGAGCTTTTTTCGTTTTATATACTAATTTTACACCTAAAAGTATTCAGGATGGGGTTATTTGATTTTTTTAATAAAACTAAAAAGGAATCCAAAGAAGTTTTGGATAAGGGCTTGGAAAAAACAAAAGAAGGTTTCTTTTCCAAACTTACACGTTCTTTGGTCGGAAAATCGAAAGTTGACGATGAATATTTAGATGAATTAGAAGAGATTTTAATTTCCTCAGATGTTGGAGTAGAAACTACCTTGAAGATTATTTCCCGTTTAGAGAAGCGAATTGAACAAAATAAATATATCAATGCTGGTGAATTACACAGTGTTTTAAAAGAAGAGATTAAAGATTTGTTAGCGGAAAATAATACAATCCGTGCTAACTTTGAGTTGAATGAAAGTGTTCCAAAACCATATGTTATCATGGTGGTAGGAGTGAATGGTGTGGGGAAAACAACAACGATAGGTAAATTAGCTAATAAATTCAAAAACAACGGACTGAAAGTAATGTTGGGCGCTGCTGATACTTTTCGAGCGGCTGCTGTCGATCAACTAAGAATTTGGGCAGAACGCGTTGATGTTGACATTACGTATAAGGATATGGGAACGGATCCCGCTGCTGTAGCTTATGCAACAATTCAGGAAGCGGTTAATAAAAATGTGGATGTTTGTATTATCGATACAGCAGGACGTTTGCATAATAAGGTAAACCTAATGAATGAGTTGACGAAAATCAAACGAGTGATGAGTAAGATAATTCCTGATGCACCTCATGAGATTTTATTAGTATTAGATGGTTCTACTGGTCAGAATGCGTTTGAGCAAGCAAAACAGTTCTCAGAAGCAACTGAAATCAATGCCTTAGCCATTACAAAATTAGACGGTACTGCTAAAGGAGGAGTCATCATTGGAATCTCTGATCAACTAAAAGTTCCTGTTAAGTATATCGGTGTTGGAGAAGGGATAAATGATTTACAATTATTTGATAAAGAAAATTTTATAGAATCTCTTTTCAATTAGTAGTATTTTTTTTTGGAGTTTATCTTTTTTGTTTGTAGATTGCACCGTCTAAAAACCGAAAAATATGAAACAGTTATTTACTTCAATTGTACTTATTATTAGTACTTTTTTAAGTGCTCAAAACCCATTAAATCTTACTCCGATACAGCCGAGTCAGAACACTCAAGAGAAGTGTTATGCTGGTATTTTGCATCAGCAAATGATGGCCTCTAATCCAGATTACGCCTTAAAAATGAATCAGTTTGAACAGTATGTGCAAACAATGAATGGTTCTTTCTTACCAAAATCATCTGCTACGTATGTTATTCCTGTTGTTTTTCACGTGATTCACTTAGGAGAAGCTGTTGGTACAGGTTCAAATGTTTCTGATGCCGTGATCACTCATGCTATGAAACAGTTAAATGAAAATTACCGCAACATGAATAGTCAAGGTGGTACCGATACGCAAATCGAGTTTGCGCTAGCTGTTCGTGATCCTAGTGGAAATTGTACTACGGGTATTACGAGAACAAATTATAATTCTAATACACAGTATAAGAATTATGGCGTTAAGTTAGATGGAAGCCAAGGTATTTCAGACGCAGCATTAAAAGGAATCATCTCATGGGATCGTACTAAATATTATAATATTTATATAGTAACAGAGCTAGATAATAACAATGGTGGTGCAGGTACGCAAGGTTATGCTTATATGGCTAGTGCTCATGGTTCTTCAATTGATGGTGCTGTTTTTATGGCTTCTAACATCATGCAGGATAATAATAAAACCCTTACGCACGAATTGGGACATGCATTAAATTTGTACCATACATTTGAAGGGGATGGTACTGGAAGTACTTGTCCACCTCCAGGCGCTTCTAATGGAGACTATTGTGGAGATACACCACCTCATAAAAGAAGTCAGTCAGATTGTAATACTACTGGTACAAACTCATGTGATGGAGGATCTTCCAATTCAAAATTCGTTCATAATTACTTAGATTACTCTTCTGATGTATGTATGAATCAATTTACTGCGAACCAAGGAACACGAATGAGAGCAGCTTGTTCTGTAACTAGAAAGTCTTTTTTCTATACTAGTAATTTAGCCCTAGTAGGACCTGCAGCACCAGTTGCTGATTTCATATTACCGCAAGATATTTACTGTTCTGGAACGGTTAGCTTGTTAGATAATAGTACTTGTGTACCAAATACCTATACCGGATTGACATCCTTCTCAGGATATTCTTTTAATTGGTCTATTACAAATGGTGCTTCTACTAAAACATCTACGAGTCAAAATCCAACTTTTACTCCTACTGTATCTGGATGGTATAGTGTTACTCTAACTGTTACAGGACCAAATGGTACTAACACAAAAACTGTTAATGATGCCTTTTATTATGCTGGATCTAGTTTATCTACTTGTACCCCATCATTTACATATATAGATAACTACGCTATTGATATTTCTAATATTACATTCAACACCATTAATTCTTCAACAAGTAATTTTGCTTCAGGAACGTATGAAAATTTCACTTGCTCTAAAAACACGGTAATTGAAACGGGTAATACGTATCCAATTAGTGCTACGATAAATTCTTTCGGATACACTTCTTATGCAAAAGTATATATTGATTGGAATAACAATGGTACTTATGAATCTTCCGAAATTGTATTGTCAGGAAATGTAACAGCTGGTAGTAGTGCACCGGTAGCTAAAACAATATCGGGAACGGTTACTATTCCAGCTGGAGCTGTTAAGAATACGATGTTACGCATGAGAGCAATTATTGACGCACAGACTGTGCCTACAGAAGCGAAAGCGAATTGCGGTACAGCTATATTAGTAGGTGATGTGGAAGATTATGCGGTGTTAGTTAAAGATGCTTGTCCGTATGCCTCGGTTTCTACTCAACCAGCTAACAAATCAGTTTGTTTGAACGCGAGTACAACTTTTACAGCTGCTTCAACAGGAGCGACTTCTTATAGATGGCAAGTATCAACAAATGGTTCGACATGGACAGATGTAAGTAATGGCGCAAATTATGCTGGGGCAACTACGCAAACGCTTTCTGTAAACAATGCACCTTCTACATTCAATGGTTATAAGTACAGGTTGAAATTAATAAACGCTTGTGGTGACACCTATACGAATGTAGGGAATTTAACAGTTAGTTCAGGTGCAACTATTTCTGTACAACCGGCAAATGCTTCTATTTGTAAAGCTACTTCAAATACATTTAAAGTCACAGCTGCAGGAGCTTCTACTTATAAATGGCAATCTAGCACTAATGGTACTACTTGGACTGATTTAACAAACGCAGCACCATATTCAGGAGTTACAACAGCTAATATGACGATAACAAATGCTCCTTTGAGTTTAAGCACCATGAAGTACCGTTGCGTGATAAGTAGTACATGTGGAAGCCCAGTTAATTCTAATTCAGCTACACTCACTGTTAAAGATATCCCAGTAGTGAACTTCAGTTCTCTTGCTTCTACATGTGAAAATTATTCTTCATTCTCACTTAGTGGAGGAACACCATCAGGAGGAACATATTCAGGAAATGGTGTTTCCAATAATAAATTTAATCCATCGACGGCAGGAGCAGGAACGCATACCATCACGTATAAAGTAACACAAAGTGGATGTACAGGATCAGCTACTACTCAAATAGTTGTGAATGAATGCGTAGGTTTGGAAGATGTTATTAATAACGATCTAACAATTTATCCAAACCCAACTTCTGCAATTGTTTACCTAAAAGGTGCTATTGATAATTACGATGTAGTAACTTTAATCGATGTTCAAGGGCGAGTGATTGCTACTTGGAACTTGAAAGAAACAACACAATTCGATTTGTCTAATTTCAATAATGGATCTTATTTCATTAAGATTATTGGAAAAGATAATAGTGTGGTTACTAAGATTGAATTAATGAGATAATTTAATTCCCAACTATAATACAAAAAGTCGGCTTTTAAGTCGACTTTTTGTATTATATAACGTTCCAAAGAACATAAAGATTTGTATTTTCGCAGTATGAAATGGATTGGAGAACGTATCAGTTTTGTGGACGATAAGGAAAAGACAACAGTTATTATTGTACCTGAGAGAAGTAATTTTGTAAATGCCATGATGGGTGCGTGGTTAGCTATGTGGTTGACGATTGGAATTACGCTTATCTGGGCACTTTTCGCCCTTGAATTAACGAAGGAAGAAATGTTAATGACAGGTATTATTCTTGCTCTTTGGTTGTTCTATCTTGTGCGTGTTACCCGACAATTCATTTGGCTATTATGGGGTAAAGAGATGCTGAAGTTAAACAAACATGGATTAGCCTATAAAAAAGATGTCAAAGGCTACGGGAAAGCGATTCTTTACTATTATGATAATATGGCGGATATTGAAATTTATGTTCCTAAAACGAAATCATTACAATATGTCTGGGAAAAATCTCCATGGATTAGAGGTGGAGAACGATTACAGTTTGAATATGCTGGAAAATTTATTCGTTTTGGAAGGAAATTAGAAGAGAAAGAAGTAAAGTTACTCTCTCAGCTATTAGCTAGTAAGCGTCACGAATACTCTAAAATCGCTCGTAGAGAGGAGAAAAAACAAGAGTCACTATAATCTTATCCCATTCCCAACTGCAATCTTCCTTCCTCGGAAAGCATCTCTAAGACAAATTCAGGATCCCAAACAATGTCGATATCTACTTTGTATTCTGGATGAGAAGCACCGAGTGCATTCCAAACACCTTCTTTAATAGCATCTCCCAAGGGGCAAGCCTTTGTAGAGAATGTCATTGTGATGATGATCTTCAAATCAATATTGTCGATTTCAATACCGTATAATAATCCTAAATCAACAATGTTTATGAATAATTCAGGGTCGATTACATCGTATAAAGAATCGATAACATCCATTCTTTCTTTAAAATATGCTTCTTTATCTATTGCCATCTAATAGTGTTGTTTTGTGTGTTAATACTTTCCATACGTTTATAAAGTAGAGTAGTGCCACCGTACAGAACCCGACGAGTCCAATCTGGAATAATAGCTGTTGTTGCAAGATAATGCTTATAGCAATTAACGGCAACGAGAAGATGAATATTCGAAATTGATAGGTTAATAAATTCGGCATGAATAAATCTTTCGGTAACGGTATTTTAGCCTTTCCATTCAGCTTTTTATAATGATTATTCCAAACAATAAAGGGTAATGTTTTAAATGTCATTCCAAGAATAATGGCACTAATCCAACCTAAGAAAAGTATAAACCCGTAGATGAAAACCCATTTTAGATTACTCGAAAAATAAATAACGGGAATTAATAAAATAGAAATTAAAAGACCTGAAAATGAAACAAATGTGTGCTTCATGGGCGTGTCGATTTTCTTTTTCATTCGCTTGGTGAAGACATCTCTGATATAGAGCAACCACAGAACAACTCCAGTAATAACAATGACCCCGTAAATAAGTGAACGAATAGTTATCCCAAAGAAATAGCCATCTGTAAGAAATAGGATTAATCCAGTATTTTGTAAAGCAAAAGCCCACTTAACCAATTTGATTTTTGTCGATCTTCCCAATAAAAACATAGGAACTAACTTAATACTGATTCCTGTTATTAATTGCAAAAACCAACCTGCTAATCCTGCGTGAGCATGTAGTCGAAGGATTTCCATATGATTCGTCGTGAAAAATGGATATGCTAGGTTAATCGCTAATAATAATCCAACAGTAAGGGTAAAAACCAACCAGATAGACGAGCTAAAAACAAATAATCGCTCTATACTTGAATGAAGACCGATAGAGGCCGTTTTAATAACGTTAATAAAGTATAAAATTGCAGCTATTAAAATAGAACTACCTCCTGTAATCATTAAAAATCCAAGTTGAAAGTGCCAAAAAGAATAACCCAAAATACTGATTCCAACTGCTAGGAAGCAATAGGATACAAAGGCAAAATTAGAGCTAAATAAATTTTGTTCACAGATAACAGGGAGTAACTGATAAGCAGCCCCGAATATGACCATTGTTCCCCAGCCTAGTGCCGCTAAGTGTACAATGCTTAAAACATGTGGAACAAAATAGTGCGCCTGATATTCATCTGTTGAGATGAACGAATTCGATGCGTAGAGTAATAAAAAACTGATTATTAAAAAGAAGATGGAAGCCGTCCCATAAAATGGTAAAACTGCTCTGTTTTTCGGTGCTTTTCCAACATTTAATCCTCCCGCCATTATCTCTAAATTTAATTCCCTTTTTCGATTAGAAGTTTTACTTCTGTTTCTGATTCCGTATAAATATGAATATTGTAATTCTCGCTCTCTATCTCTTCTAGAAGATACATCGGTATTCGTTTGTGATTGACATAAAGCGCATGTCCACTTGGTAATTCAGCTAATTCTCCAAGTATGGCTTCCATTGGACCAGGCATTTCTAAATGGCGAACGTCAATTTCGCGTGTACAATTTTCAGCAAACCGTTTCTTGTTTTCGAAAAACATCGCTTCATCTTCATTATAGATTCTACTTTTTTGAGAAACTTCCTTTTCTTTTTTCGAGAGATCTTTTCCTTGTTTTAAAAAGTAAGTATGATATTCACTTTTACTAATAGTTACAACGTGGTGCAAGGTATTGTCTTTCTCGAACAACTTGACGAGCGGTGTTGGAACGAAAGTGTTAATAATACAAAGTGTTTTACCAATTTCGATGTCCTTAAATTGTTTCATGATTTCTTTTAGAGGGTCGCTGCCTTGAGCCAAAATCTCTCTCACATCGAAACGGGTAATGTCCGCTTCTTTTAAATCCTTAAACCAATTTGGTTCTATTGATTGATCTGCTGTATCGGTGAAATCTGCTTCGTCAAATTCAAAACCTAAAGGAGCCAATACTTTCACAAACTCAGAAACCGTTGCTCCACCAATCTTGGCCGCCTCGGCAATATTTACACGAGAAGCCATCAATTTTCGAAGAAGTGGATTTTTTAATTTTTTGAATGGCTTAGCAATAGAAGCAATCGCATCAATACTTCGGATGTCATGCTTAATTAGCTCTGATATTTTAGTCTTTTTGTTAATTTTCATTATCCTCCTTTTTTTTGATCCAGAATTGATCTTCGTATTCGTCTTGTAGTGGTTCGTCTAACATTTCGCTTAAGTCATGACCAATACTTTTGAGTTGTTCAGGAGTTAATATTTTCTCTAAGTGTGGAAATAAATCCCGTTCTTCAAAACGTACGTGATCTGTTACTAAATCGGCAATCTTTTCCAAATGAATTTTCAATTCTTCCTCCGATGATGGATTTTTTAAAATAGCTACTTCTGCACGAATTTGTCGATGTTCATCTAATGCTCGATCGACCATTTTATCTTTCGCAACGGCAAATAAAGTTTCTTCCTCTTGTCGGAAATGAGTTGTTAAGTTATTTTCCCAGAAATGAAGTGCATATTTATTGATACGCTGGGCTTCGATACCAAATTTGAGTCCGTTTTTAATTTTCCAGCCAAATAATAGGCTAAAATGGTGTTCTCTTGATAAACTAACGATATTCTCGTCTCTTTTGATAGGTCCTTTACTCATAATCTGTAACGTTTTACTGCATTGATAGATAAATGTAAAAGTGCAGTAAATAATCTGTTTTTCAAAAAAAAGCATGAAGATAGTTGCTTATTACGACCACCTTCATGCTTTGTGATATTAATTAACGGCCAAACAATTCAATCTCTAATTTTTCTGCTTTAGGGAAAAGAATATTATTTTCTAAGTGAATATGATTGAATAAATCATTTTCATACTCTTTTAGTTTTTCAAATAAGTACTGATAGGAGTTACAAGCATCCTCAGGAAGTTGATAATCGTTCGTCATATCTCTAAAAGTACGTGTGTCATCACCTGCTTCCTCGTGTTCCATTTCCAATATCTTGACAGCACCTGCTACCATTCCAATTTTTAATGGATTATTTTGCGGGTCTCTTTGATATGCAACTAACGCTTTAATGGCTGGAAACAATACCTTCTCTTCTTTATGCATGTGGTTAATCAAATCTTGAAGATGATGATTAACTCTTATTGCTAGTTCAGGTAATTCTGGATGATTCTCATGATGATGTTCCGCTACTTTTTGAGCAATATTATTGAGGATTTCAGCATTTGTCTTGACATACTTGTGATGCGTATTTACTATGTAATCAGCTAAGAAATCAATGTCCCAACTATTGTAATCATGTGATGGTGATTCCGTAGCATTACCAATTTCTGCAATTGCTTTTTCTATTTCTTCCACAGGTATTCCTACTTCTGCGCTTGCTTCTTTTAGTGTTTTACTACCATGACAACAGAAATCAATTCCCATCTTCTTGAACGCTTCCGCCTTACGATAATCTTTGGTGACTATTTCTCCAACGGTTATTTCATTGGTGGCATTATCAACCTCGTTTAGTTTAATTTCGATGTGCCAATCTACGGGACCAGCTTCTAAATAATCAAAGGTGAAGATAGTTCCTCTTTCACCTAATAATTGATAATAAAGCGGTTTTGGATCATGGTCGTTGTGAATAATAAAACTTTCACCTGGATTCAATCGATCGAAGTATTCAAAAATAGTAGAGTGCTTAAAACGAGGTTCTAATTTCGTTACATCGAGTACTTTACTTTGGTCAATCATTACATTGTTACCTTCCATATCTATAAATTTTACAAGAAATAAAAACGTCCTATTTGTTTCTATTTTTATTTTTTAGCGATTTCAATAAACCAATCTTCTGGTCCGTTTTCTAAATAGTCAAAAGTAAAAGTATCACCGTGCATCGCTTCTAAATGATAATGAAGTGGCTTTGGGTCGTGATCATTTTTTAAAATAAAACTTTCACCTGATTGTAAGTTATTAAAGCGACCAAAAATAGTCTCGTGTTTAACGCTTGGATGTAATTTTGTTGCGTCTAAAACCTTGCTCTCATCGATGTTTAAAGTTCCCATTTTTATTAATTTTAAAAGGTTATTATTTAATTCTTCAACAAATATAAATAACAATCATGATAAAAGACTATTTTATCCTAAATATTTTTTATTTAATCTAAATAAGGTTAAGGAAAGGTATAAATAAAATGATAGTAATAAGTAAATTGGACTTACTTCGTCAACTTTAAGATGGTTTCATTGTTTAGTAATCCAAGATACTGATCTGTTTCATACTGTTGAATATCCACTTTAAAACCAACAGTTGTGAGTCGCTGTTTTAATCCATCAACGGAATAGATTCGTACATGGTCATCTTGCCCAAAATGAACTTTTCTATCTTCTGGAGTCGTTATGGCATCATTTTCATAGATTTCGCCACTTTTAAAAGGAGTTTGAACGAATATCATACCTCCTGGTCTCAGCGTTCTATACAGCTCTTTCATTGCCATCGTATCTTTCTCAATATATTCTAGAATATGAAAACAGATGATAACATCAAAATAGTCGTTATCAACAGGCATGTCTGTTAAATCATATTGATATTTACTCATAAAATCATCCGAAAGATCACTCGGATAATAGTCTATGTTTTTACTCTTATTGAATTGGGAATATAAAGATCTCGAAGGAGAAATATCTAATAATTTAATGGGTTTAGTAGTAAATCCTTCCTTTTTAAATTCTAAGAATAAACGTCTATCTCTTGTCAAACTACCACAATTTGGACAAAGTTGTTCCTTCCTTTGGTTCAAAATAAATGATCGTGGCTTCTTTTGACAAACGCTACACTGATGTACAGAACCTATATAAAAAGCATACATAGCTTGTTCTAAACAATCGCTTATTTTTGATTAAAAAACGTTTAGGAAAACGGAGTATAATATGGATTTGATTTTGTTGTACATCATGTGTAGCAAAAATATTATTTATTTAATCACAAAGTAACCTTAATGCAGATTAATTAGTGGAATTCTTCAATCATTTTAGAAACTCTTTGAAATTCTCACTTGTAATTACTTTCACTTCTGTGTTGTACGTTTCTACAAAAGTCTTGGGGATTTTAGCTTTACTTTTTGGACTCCATTTTATTTCAAAACCTATAATTTTTTGTGCTTCTTCCTCTACATAATCAATTTCTTGTTGTTGCATGGTTCGCCAGAAATAGCCTTTTGCCAATGAATTGTTATAGGCATTATACTTTAATCGTTCTGCTATTAAGAAATTCTCCCAAAGGTTTCCTTTATCTTGACGAATTTCCAATGGAGTTAGATCACCAATAATCATATTTCTTACCCCCGTGTCATAAAAATATATCTTTTGATTAGTTTTTATTTCATTCCGTAGGTTCTTGCTAAAACTGGGGAGTTTAAAGATAACGTAAGTTTGACAGAGTAAATCGATGTAACTAGCCACCGTTTTCTTATCAATACCTAACAATTGCGCTAATTCATTATAACTGACCTCGCTTCCTATTTGGAACGCTAGCGCTCGTAATAATTTTTCTAATATTTCGGGCTTACGAATACCACCATAGCTTAAGATGTCTTTGTATAGATAGCTGTCTGTTAATTGCTGTAGGATTTCCTTCTCGTCTCCAAAATTTGCGATGACATCTGGATACATACCATAGACAACGCGTAATTCTAGTTGTTTCTGTGCTTTTAAATATCCAATATTATTTTCAAATTCATTCCACGAAATAGGATATAGTTGATATTCCCATTTCCGCCCTGTTAACGGTTCTTGTGTTTGATTATTAAGCTCAAAGGCAGATGAGCCACTAACCAATAGTTGAACAGATTTGAGCTGATCTGTAATTAACTTTAAGGTAAGACCAATATTGTCAATTCGCTGTGCCTCATCTATAAATACAATCTTAAAATTTCCTATAATATTTTTAAGCTGCTCTAGGTTGGGATTGGTAAGAAGTTTCCGAACTGTCGGATCATCACCATTAAGAAACAAATGCTCTTTATTCTTCAATAATTTATTGAAAAGAGTGGTCTTTCCTACCTGACGTGGTCCAATTAAGATAATTGCTTTTCCTTTGCCAAATCGATTACTAATTTCCTTCTCTAAAACTCTATCTATCATAATCAGGGATTGTATTCCCCAAATATACTAATAATTAGGGAATGTAATCCCCAAATATTAATATAAATTAAGTTTTAACCTAAAAACAAAATTGAAAACTTTTCTCATTTCTATTTATCTAATTCATTCTTCATTCACCATTAATCCTTCATCCTTCATCATTCACCATTCACCATTCATCATTAATCATTAATTCCCCTTCCATGCTTTTATTTTTAAATTTTACTTACCTTTATCCCTATTAAATCGAAACTATGAAAAACTTATTTACTATTGTCTTAGGAGTACTCTTCAGCTTACTTATTTCCTCTAAATCTTATTCTCAAGAAGGACTTTTAAATTTATGTAACCAACATATTGTCCAGGCCGGATTACCTTATTCTGTTGAAAGAGAGCAACGAATGCAGTCATTTGATATAGAACAGAAAGCCATTCAAGAACAATTGAAACAGCAACCTCCGACCAGACAAGTGTATAAGATTCCAGTTGTTTTTCATATAGTTCATTATAACGGTGACGAAAACATTTCCAATGAGCAAATTTATGATGCGATGAAAGTGTTGAATCGTGACTTTAGAAAATTAAATGCAGATACGGCAAACGTAGATTTTGAGTTTAATCCAACAAATCCAAATCCTGCAGCGATACCTGCAGACATTGAAATAGAATTTGTTTTAGCAACCAAAGCACCCGATGGGACTTGTTTTAATGGTATTACTAGAACGGTTTCACCAACAACTTTTTCTACGAAAGATGGTTTTGTTCAGTTACAAGCTGTCATGAATGGAAATGATGTTTTTCGTGGAATGTGGCCTGCTAAAAATTACATGAACATTATCGTGGTGTTGAACTTGGGTTCAGCTGCTGGGTATACTTTTTTACCAGCGTCATTTAATAGTGATAACATGTATGGAAGTATTTGGTTAAACCCGACTTATGTGGGTAGAATAGGGACTGGAAGTGAAGTCCGTTCACGCACCTTAACACACGAAGTAGGACACTGGTTGAATTTATATCACACATGGGGACCGACAAACAATCCTGGGTTAGCCACTAATTGTGATGAAGATGATGACGTTTTAGATACACCTAACACAGTCGGAGTAACTTCTTGCAAATATAATGAGAACACATGTGGCCCCAAAGCAAACGTGGAGAATTACATGGATTATTCGTATTGTTCTAAAATGTTCACTGAAGGACAAAAAGACCGTATGCGTGCAAGTTTATTGACATTACAACGAAAATTTCTTTGTACTCCTGACAACCAAGTTCTTACTGGAATTGATGGTAGTCAAGGATTATGTGCAGTTGAATTTAGCGCACCGAAAGAAAGTTATTGCGTTGGTGAGCAAGTGACATTTGACGATTATAGTACGCAAGGACAGACATCCTGGAATTGGGAATTTGAAGGAGGAACACCTGCTACTTCTTCTGCGCAACATCCATCTGTGACTTATGCTATTCCTGGAAAGTATAAAGTGAAATTAACCGTTGGTGACGGAATAACTACTTTGTCTAAAACAAAAGAGGCATATGTGCATATTAACGCAGTTGCAACATTACCTTACTTTGAAGGTTTTGAATATTATACAGATGCACAAGAAATTGAAAATGTAGTTATTCGTAATATAACTCCAGAGGTTCCAACATTTGAAATTGTCAATTCGGCTGCAGCAACAGATGCTAAATCATTGTGTTATTTTAATTATTACACACCGGATCAGGCGACGAATGAGTTTATTTCACCAATGTTCGACTTGTCTTCTATGGCTAGTTCTGAGAAGATGACATTGAGCTTTAAATTTGCGTATCGAAAGAAAAAATCAGATAATAATGAGAAATTGACCATCTACGCATCTAAAGATTGTGGAACAATTTGGCAAAAAAGGAATGAGCTTTCAGGCAGCCTGCTATCTTCTTTAGTTGTTACTAATAGCTTCGTTCCTGTAGCTGAAAATTTCAAAACAGTTCATGTAACAGGAATATCATCTGCATTTTTCACGAGTAATTTCCAATTTAAAATTGCTTTTCAATCTAACGGAGGAAATAACCTTTACTTAGATGATATTAACTTGTATAAAGGTACGCCTTCGGATGTTAATATAGTTGGAATTTCTTCTATAGATGACCAAATGTCGAATTGGAATGTAAGCCCTAATCCCACTACGTCTAGCGTCTTTATTGCTTTCTCGAAAATGCAGTCGGAAGAGACACATTTGAGAATTACAGACGTAACTGGAAAAATTGTTTTTGAAAATACGTATCAAACACCTCAAGGTGAAAATGAAATTATTGTTGATGTCACTGATTTTTCAAGCGGAATCTATATTGTTTATCTAGGAGGAAAGTCGAAGAAATTAGTCATTGAATAAGCTGGTTTTTTGACGAGAAATAGATTTCAGGAAGTATTGTAATGGAATGAATAACGTTCAAAAAAGGGATGGAAAATATTTTTTCATCCCTTTTATATTAGTGACAATCAAATAAAACATGTATAAATTACTTTTTCTCTAATTTTTTTGTTATACCTTTATGCTCTATAAAACTATATAATTACTACTAATCCATGAAAAAAATAGTTTATTTATTGTATATTGTTTTGGGTTTCTCCATGCAATTAGCCGCACAAAATGAAGCAAATAATTGGTATTTTGGACAAAATGCGGGCTTAACTTTCAATACGACGCCTCCAACAGCTTTAACCAATGGAATGCTGAGTACATCTGAAGGGAGTGCTTCTATTTCTACCGCAGCAGGAAATTTATTATTCTATACAGATGGAATCACTGTTTATAATAGAAATCATTTAGTGATGCCAAATGGGACAGGATTAATGGGGAATCCGTCCGCAGCACAATCAGCTATTATCATTCCAAAACCAGGTTCGACTACGAATTATTTTATTATTACTGTTCCTGAATCTGGAGCGGTTGGAATGCGCTATTCAGAAGTAGATATGACTCTAGCTGGAGGAATGGGAGATGTTATCACAACCAATAAAAATACGTTCATGTTTTCTTCTTCTTCGGAAAAAGTGACTGTTGTCAAACATGCAAATGGTGTGTATTATTGGGTGATTGGTCGATATAATACCGGTGCTCAATCTAAAACATATATTTCTTTCCTGGTAGACTGTAATGGAGTGAATATTAGTTCACCAGTTACCTCTGATGTTGGTATCACGAATGGTGAAAACTGGGGATATTTAGTAGCTTCTCCAGATGGAACAAAACTAGCATCAGCTTCTTCTTCTTCAGGAATTGAAATTACCGACTTTGATAATTTAACTGGTGCTGTTTCAAATACAATAAGTCTTGGAACACTTAATTATTCAGGTGTTACTGGTGGAAATTATGGTATTTCTTTTTCACCCAATGGAAAAGTGTTATATGCATCAAGTATTACCAATTGGGCGTTAGTGCAATGGGATTTAACAGCTGCCAACATTCCCGCTACACAATTATATCTCGGTGATATCGCGGGTGGCGGTGCGAGTAGACCAAGTTATAGAGGCGGCGCTCTTCAATTAGGTCCAGACGGTAAGATTTATATCGCACACGTACAAACAGCTTTTTTAGGAGTTATCAATAATCCAAATGTTATTGGTGCTGGTTGTAACTTTCAGAACAACGCAATCGATTTAAATGGTAAAAAATGTATTTTGGGATTACCTCCTTTTATTCAATCTTACTTTAATACCTCGTCCATTAGTTATGTGAGTCATTGTGCTGGAGATGAAACTGAATTTACACTTTTAGGGTCGACTTATGCGGATTCGGTTAAATGGAATTTTAATGATCCAACAAGTCCCAATAACACGAGCGTGTTAATGGATCCCACACATGAATTTACGGCAGCGGGAACATATAATGTCCAACTGATTCGTTATTTGGATTGTGTGAAAGATACACTCTATCAAGAAGTAATTATTCATGGCCCCGTAACGACTCAACAGAACGTTACTTTATGCGAAAATAGTACGTTTGAATTGCCTGATGGACAAATTGTAAATACTGAAGGTGACTATACGAGTACAATTCCTAGTGTAGTAACAGGTTGTGATAGTATAATTACAACTCACCTTATTGGGCCACAAACTACTTTTAATGCAGGAACTGATCAGTTTATCTGCAAAGGAACCTCGGCACAACTTCAAGCAGGTCAAGCTTTGAATTATTCGTGGACACCTGCAGCAACATTGAGTGATCCGACTGTTTCTAATCCTATTGCAACACCAACAACAACGACAAGTTATGTTGTAAGTTCTCAAGTTCAATTATCTAATAACTTAATTGTAAATGGAGATTTTGAATCAGGAAATACTGCCTTTACGTCTGGTTATTTAAGTAGTTCACCAACCCCATTAGGTGGTCCAGGAAATTATACAGTAAGCACGTATGTTTCTAATAGTTGGTGGTCGAATTGTGGTGACCATACAAGTGGTGCTGGAAACATGTTGATTGCAGATGGTGCAGACAATACCAATGGGGTAAATGCTGCAAGCTCTGTCTGGTGTCAGACCATTTCAGTATCTCCAAATACGGATTATGCTTTTTCTACCTGGTTAACTAATCTCAATTCTGCAGGAAACACATCAACACTTGGATTCTTTATTAATGGTGTTCAAATAGGACAAACACAGAATACACAGATCGGTGTGTGTGATTGGAGTCAATTTTACGTCATTTGGAATTCTGGATCTGCTACTACTATTGATGTGTGTATCTCCGAAATGAGCGGTGCTCAACCAGGAAATGATTTTGCTATTGATGATATTAGTTTTTATCAAATCTGTACCATTACTGATACTGTAACGGTGAATGTGAGTGATATAAAATTAGATGTAACCACATTTGAAAATGTAGATTGTCATGATAACTCTACTGGAAAAATATCTATCGATGCTTCAGGAGGTTTTACACCTTATTCGTATGCTTGGAATACAGGACAATCGGTATCTGATATTACTAATTTACCAATAGGAAGTTATACTGTAACAGTCACCGATTCAGTAAATTGTACAAACGACACGACTTTAACCATTACACAACCAGATGAGCTAGTAGCAACTGCTGTGGCTAACAATATCATAGAGTGTGTAACTACGAATACAGGAAAAGCAACGGTGACAATCACTGGAGGAACAACCAATTACACGATTGCTTGGGATAATCAGGAGAGCACATTGACAGCAACTCAGTTGTCACCAGGGGCACATCAAGTAACTATAACGGATGCAAATAACTGTACAACAACAGCTTCTGTAACTATTGATTATAATGCGCCTCCGACATTAAGTATTACTGTGGAAGATGTTTGTTTAACAGCGGAAAATCACTTTACAAGTCAGGCTTTAATTGATGCACCTGAAACGATTACAAATTATCAATGGACCTATACCAATCAATCCTCTTCTTCAACACTTTCTAGTACTGAAACAAACCCAACTGAGCTATTTGATCAAACAGGTGCATATACAGCAAATCTAGTTGTCACCGCTTCAAATGGATGTACGGCTGAAAAAGATGCAACATTTCATGTTTACCCTAATCCTATGATTTCGATTGACTATATGACGGAGTGTTTTCAAATAATTGATTTTAACGCTATTGCTTCTCATGCTGATCATCTTGATATGACGTATGAATGGGATCTTTACAATGATAATACAATTGACTATACAAGTAAAAGTTTTTCTCAGTATTTTGAGAGTGCGCTTCCATTTGATACACGTTTAAAAGTGACCGATTCTCGTGGATGCTATTCAGAAGTGGTTAATACTATTGCTGTGGTAGAAGGTAAAGCAGATATTGAGTTTCCAAATGTCATCAGTGTAAAAAGCTTGGTGGGAAATAATCTACTTGATTTAGAGCGTATAATGCCGAATTTCAATACGTGTATCAATTATACCTTACGTATCTTTAACCGATGGGGAAATGTAGTCTTTGAAGTTAAAAACGATATTACTCAACCAGATTTAAATTGTTCTCATTGCTTTACAGGAAGAACAAATGCAGGTGTTGAGTTAACGCCGGGTGTTTATTTCTACGAACTAGTCGGCGATTACGACATCACTAAAACGGGGTTTATTACCGTTGTGAATGATTAAGCGCGACGAGGTATTAAGAGGTTCCTTCATTTATGATTAAAACCATTACTAATGTGAGATAAGATTTCTTTCATCTCTTTCTTATTTATAGAAATTTCTAAATAAAAACCTTTAAGCTCCTTGTTTAAAACAGTATAGGTATGAATTGTCGTATAGAATATTTTATTATAACTCGCCAAAATTGATTTATTTTATTAGTTTTGGCGAAATATAACTACATGTATGTCAAAATTGATTGGTAGAATCTCGGAGATAAAAATGCTCAAAGAAGCATTTGAAAGTGATAAATCAGAGCTTATCGCAGTGTATGGTAGAAGAAGAGTTGGCAAAACTTTTTTGATACGTCAGCTTTATGATAAGAATATGGTTTTTGAACTTACTGGATTACATGGAGGGAGCATGAGAGATCAATTGATTAACTTCAATAAAGAAATTAGAAAGCACGTTAGTAGAGGAAAACTTGAAACTGCAACAACTTGGCTAGATGCTTTTTCACATTTAGAAGAGTATCTAAATTCATTAAAAGGAAAGAAAAAAAAGGTGCTATTTATTGATGAATTCCCATGGATTGCAACAGCAAAATCAAAGTTTTTAATGGCCTTTGAAAATTTCTGGAATAATTACTGTACAAAACGAGAAGATTTAATTGTTGTCATATGTGGTTCGGCAGCTTCTTATATGGTTCAAAAAATTATTAAAAGTAAAGGCGGTCTTCACAATCGAATCACACGAAAAATTCGACTTTTACCATTCAATCTAAAAGAGACTGATTTATTTCTAAAAAGCAAAGGGATTAGTTATACTGAATATGACACCATTCAATTATATATGGCAATTGGTGGCGTGCCTCATTATTTAGAGAAATTACAAAAGGGTTTAAGTGTTGCTCAGAATCTTGATGAGCTTTGTTTTAGTAAAGATGGTATTTTGAATGATGAGTTTAATCAGTTATATACTTCCTTATTTGATAATTCGGAACGACACATGATTATTATTAAAACGTTAGCCGAATTCAACAAAGGAATAACAAGAAATGAACTAATTAAAAAAAGTGGAATTCCTTCAGGAGGAGATTTTACGCTAAAAGTCAATGAATTGTTAGAGTCAGGCTTTATTAGTGAACATCCATTTTATAAAAATAAAAAACAACTTACTTTATTTCGCTTATCTGATGAATATTCAAAGTTTTACTTAAAATTCATAGACAATAATAAGCGTGGGGGACTTGGGACTTGGCAACGATTAAGTATCAGTCAATCGTATCATTCTTGGACTGGATTTGCATTCGAAATCTTGTGTTTAAAGCATATACAGCAGCTTAAAAAAGCCTTGCGGATAGATGCTATTTATTCTAGGAATAGCTGTTGGTTCAATAAAAATGCACAAATTGATTTACTAATTGACAGAGATGACCAAGTAATGAATTTATGCGAAATGAAATTCTACAGCGCACCATTTACAATTGATGAGAAATATTATTTGAATTTGAAGAATAAAATAGCACAACTTCAAAATGAAATACAAGTAAGAAAAAATATCTATATCACTATGGTGACTACTTATGGTGTAAAAGAAAATAAATACAGTAAGGAACTCGTCCAAAGCAATCTCGATATGAGTTGTCTATTTAGCGAATAGATCGATATACTTCGCCAAAAGTCTGTTTTTTATTAAGTTTTGGCGAGATATGATAGCTCAATTCAATAAAAAAAGCACAAAAAAATGCCCCGAAGATAGTCGAGGCGCTAAATGTTTTAGCTCACTTGTGTCTGTATAGATGGTGTTTGCTGAAACATTTGAATAAAAAAATGCTCCCTGATTATGGACAAGGAGCAACCCAAATGTTTTCACAACGGAATAATCCTTATTGTGATTTGCTTTTTAAGTTCTGATACAAACCTACATTATTTTTTTTAATAAGTACTGCTAAAATGAATAAATATTGAAATAAGTCAACTTTTATGAAGAACGTAAATAGAATACGTTCTTCACCTTTTATCTTTGTAAGTTTTGCCTTTTTCTCCCTGAAAAATAGTGATATATTTAATTGCTTTTTAAGAAAAAAATAAGTAACCTTGTTCGACAAAATAAGACGACATTAAATTTTCATTAAGCATTTATTATGAAAAATATACTAGGACTGGATTTGGGGACGAATTCTATAGGTTGGGCGTTGGTAGAACAAGACTTTAAAAACAAACAAGGGAAAATTATCGGAATGGGTAGCCGAATTATTCCGATGACACAAGATTTAAAGGATGAATTTGGAAAAGGAAATTCTATTTCACAAACCGCTGAACGGACGAACTTTAGAGGTATTAGGAGGCTTCGAGAACGCCACCTGTTAAGAAGAGAGCGGTTACACAGAGTTTTAAACATACTAAACTTCTTACCATATCATTATGCGGATAAAATAGACTTTGAATATCGTTTAGGGAAGTTTTCAGATGAAAGTGAGCCGAAATTGGCTTATCACAATAATGAGTTTGTTTTCAAAGATTCTTTTAATGAAATGTTAGAAGATTTCAAGATAAACCAACCTGAATTACTCAATAGAAAAAACCAAAAAGGTGAAGAAGCTAAGATTCCGTATGATTGGACGATTTATTATTTACGTAAAAAAGCACTATCTAAAAAAATTGAAAAAGAAGAGTTAGCATGGATTATTCTAAACTTCAATCAGAAACGAGGTTATTATCAACTAAGAGGCGAAGAGGAAGAAGAAAATCCAAATAAGTTAGTAGAATTTCACTCATTGAAAATCACAGATGTAATTGTAGATGAAGTGCCTAACAAAAAAGGAGATTTATGGTATTCTATGTATTTAGAAAATGGCTGGATTTACAGAAGATCTAGCAAAATCCCTTTATTTGATTGGGTGGATAAAGTTAGAAACTTCATTGTTACAACTGATCTAAATGATGACGGAACAATAAAAACAGATAAAGATGGTGTTGAAAAAAGAAGTTTTAGAGCACCTAGTGAAGATGATTGGACATTAGTAAAAAAGAAAACAGAACAAGAAATAGAAGAAACTAAAAAAACAGTAGGTACTTATATCTATGACACTTTACTTGAAAACCCTAATCAAAAAATCAAAGGAAAGTTAGTTAGAACTATTGAGCGCAAGTTTTATAAAGAAGAGTTGATAGCCATACTTAAAAAACAAATTGAACTTCAATCAGAATTATTTACAGAGACATTATTGAATGAATCCATCAGGGAATTATATAGAAACAATGAAGTACACCAACAGCTTCTGAGTAATAAAGACTTTATTCACTTATTTGTCAATGATATTATATTTTATCAACGACCATTAAGAAGTCAAAAATCTTCCATTGGAAATTGCTCTTTAGAGTACCGCAAATTTAAAGTTAAAAATGAAAGTGGCAATGAAATATATAAAACAGAATATTTAAAAGGCATTCCAAAATCTCACCCTCTTTATCAGGAATTCCGCTTATGGCAATGGATATATAACCTAAAAATACACACCAAAGAAGATGATAAAGATGTGACAATTGACTTTATCCAGTCATTAGAAGATATAGAAAAACTCTTTGAATTTTTAAACGGCAGAAAAGGAATCAAACAAGATACACTTATAAAATTCTTAGTAGGGGAAACAGGTTTAAAAGGAAAAGCCTTGTCTGATGAAGTAGTAAAATACCGCTGGAACTTTGTCGAAGGCAAAGAATACCCTAGTAATGAGACTGGCAGTCTAATGCTTACAAGATTAGCAAAAGTTGATGGCTTACCCAAAGACTTCCTAACTAAAGAAATAGAAAATAAGTTATGGCACTTAATATATTCTGTAACTGATAAGATCGAATTTGAAAAAGCTCTAAAGTCTTTCGCAAATAAACACAATATAGATGAAGAGTCATTTGTTGAAAACTTCAAAAGATTTCCTCCTTTTAAAAGTGAATATGGTTCATTTTCAGAAAAAGCTATTAAAAAACTCTTGCCTTTATTAAGAATTGGAAAATATTGGAATTGGGAAGACATAGATTTGGACACACAAAAAAGGATAGATAAAATTATAACAGGGGAATATGATGAAAATATAAAAAATCGCGTTCGAGAAAAGGCTATTCATTTACAGAAAAAAGAAGATTTTCAAGGTTTGCAGTTGTGGCTTGCGCAATATATAATATATGACAGACATTCAGAAGCTGCTATTGTGGGTAAGTGGAATACAGTTACTGATTTAGAAAAATACATTACCGAGTTCAAACAACACTCTCTACGCAATCCAATTGTTGAGCAAATAATCACCGAGACTCTTCGTGTTGTTAAAGATATTTGGTCAAAGTATGGAAATGGAGAAAAGGATTTCTTTAGTGAAATTCACGTTGAACTAGGTAGAGAAATGAAAAACACTGCCGACGAACGAAAGAAAATCACTAATCGAGTAACCGAAAATGAAAATACCAACCTCCGTATCAAAACATTTTTGTCCGAATTACTTAATGATCCTGAGGTTAAAAATGTACGCCCTTACTCACCCATGCAGCAAGAGGCGTTGAAAATATTCGAAGATGGCATATTAAACTCTGGTATAGAAATTCCGGATGACATTTCAAAAATCAGTAAATTAGCTCAACCAACTAAGTCTGAATTTCAACGTTATAAATTATGGTTAGAACAAAAGTATAAATCTCCATACACTGGTCAACCCATTCCTTTAAGCAAGCTGTTTACAACCGCTTATGAAATTGAACACGTTATTCCTCAATCTCGCTTTTTTGATGATAGTTTTACCAATAAAGTAATTTGTGAATCAGCGGTTAATAAATTAAAGGACAAGCAACTTGGCTTAGAATTTATCAAAAACCATCAAGGAACAATAGTAGAAACAGGATTTGGTGAAACCGTAAAGGTACTATCAGAAGATGCTTACCAAGAGTTTATTAAAGAACATTATAAAAATAATCGCTCAAAACGAAATAAACTCTTAATGGATGAAATTCCTGAAAAAATGATAGAGCGACAAATGAATGACACTAGATACATCAGTAAATTTATTTCTAATTTACTTTCTAATATTGTTCGTTCTGACAGCAATGATGAAGGAATAAATTCAAAAAACTTACTACCTGGGAATGGTAAAATCACCACAACTCTAAAACAAGATTGGGGATTAAACGACGTCTGGAATGATTTGATACTTCCTCGATTTGAACGTATGAATCAATTAACTAATAGCAACGACTTTACAGCTTGGAACGAAAAGCATCAAAAGCATCTACCGACTGTACCTTTAGGGTATTCGAAAGGATTTCAAAAGAAACGCATTGATCATCGTCACCATGCTATGGATGCTTTAGTAGTTGCCTGTGCAACTAGAGAGCATGTTAATTTATTGAATAATCAATCTGCAAAATCAGATGAAAAATTGAATGACAAATCTGCAAAATCAGACAAAAACAGGTATAACTTACAACACAGTTTAAGAAGAAAAGAATCCTACTTCAATGAAAAAGAAAATCGTCAAAAAGATGCCTTTAAAGAGTTTATAAAGCCTTGGGAGACTTTTACGCAAGATGCGCGAAATGAACTAGAAAAAATTGTTGTTAGTTTTAAACAAAACCTTCGTGTAATTAATAAAACTACAAATAGATATGAAAGTTATAAAGATGAAAATGGAGAATTGCGATTAGATAAAGACGGAAAACCAAAAAAAGGGCTAGTTCTTCAAACTAAAGGAGATAGTTGGGCGATTCGTAAACCAATGCATAAAGATACTGTTTCGGGTGAAGTTCAGCTAGCTAGAATTAAAGTTCCAAAAGGCTCAATACTTACGGCAACTCGCAAAAGTTTGGACACATCTTATGATTTAAAAAGAATAGAAACTATTACAGATACTGGTATTCAAAAGATATTGCGAAATTATCTTACTCAAGAAAAATTTAAAGTAATAGATAATAAGGGTATAATCTCTTATCAAACTGAACTAGCTTTTTCTCCAGAAGGGATAGAAGATATGAATAAAAATATCGAACAATTTAATAATGGAAAAAAACATCAACCTATCTACAAAGTAAGAGTTTTTGAAGCTGGAAGTAAATTTGCTTTAGGTCAAACTGGAAACAAAAAAACAAAGTATGTAGAAGCTGCTAAAGGAACCAATCTGTTCTTTGCCATATACCAAGATGAAGATGGTAAGAGAAGCTATGAAACAATTCCACTAAACGTTGTAATTGAAAGACAAAAACAAGGGTTAGGATCAGTCCCTGAATTAAACGAAAAGGGACATACTTTACTTTTCCATCTTTCGCCAAATGATTTAGTTTATGTACCAGCGGATGAAGAGACGGAGACTAATTGTAAGATTGACTTTCAAAACTTAAGTAAAGAACAAACTAATAGAATTTATAAAATGGTGAGTAGTACCGGTAAAGAATGTCATTTTATTCACTCTAAAATCTCATCACTAATTAAAAACTATGATGCGAAAAGCAAAATAGGTGAATTAGGAAGTTTAAATAAGCTGGAAACAACATCAGACAATTCAATAAGAATTAAAGAAAAATGTATCAAACTTAATATTGATCGCCTAGGAAACATTTCAAAATCATTAACAATAAACAAAAATTAAAAACTTTATGGCACACAAACTAAAAATAGAATTGGCTTACTCTGAACCAAAAATTTACAGAACAGTAATTGTCCCGGAAAATTTCAGTTTTCATCAGTTGCACATCGTTATCCAAATAATTATGAATTGGAATGACTCTCACATCTACCAATTTAACTTGGGTGCCCCATACGTTAGTGACGCTGTCAAATTGTTTGATTTTGATGATGATTTTGATGATGATTTTGATGACATTTTTGGTAATCGCTACAGCAATTTCGATTCTGACAAAACCTTGATTTCTGACTATTTTAATGGACGATTAAAGAAAATAAATTACATCTATGATTTTGGTGACGACTGGATTCATATCATCAAGCCCTTAAAAAAGCCTACTGAAGAAGTATTATTTCCAGTGTGTATCAAAGGTGAAAATGCAGCTCCAATTGATGATATCGGAGGAATTTCTGGATTCTATGATCTTCTAGAAATAATTGATAAGAAAAGAAAAAATTCCGACGAACGAGACATGTTAGAATGGTATGGAATACCAAAAGGGAAAAGTTATGAAGATTCTTTTGGATTTGATATAGATGCAATAAACCAAAACTTAGCAGACGTTTTCGATGCATAAAAACATTCCAATCATAAATTCTCGATATTTAGTACGATTAAGTTAATATGTAACCTTTTGCAAAACAACTCGTTAAGGTAGATTACTAATTATTGTAATCTACCTTTATGATTAAACGAACACTCCACTTCAGCAATCCGGCTCATTTGAGCGTACAATTAAATCAGTTACTCGTTGAACTTAAAAATGACGATCGGACAACTGCTACCATTCCAATTGAAGACATCGGTCTCATTGTTTTGGAGCACCCACAAATCACAATTACTTCTATCTTATTGGAGAAGCTGATGCAACAAAAAGTGGCGCTAGTCTCATGTGACAGCAAATATATGCCGAGTGGTATGCATTTGCCCTTTGAATCCAATACGGAACAAACAGTCCGAATGCGTACCCAAATAGAAGCTAGTTTACCACTCAAGAAGCAGCTTTGGCAACAAACCATTAAAACGAAGATTGAGAATCAGGCCAACGTACTCATGCGTCTGGGAGAAAACAACGAGCGTTTGTTGTATCTCAAAGACAAAGTGCTAAGTGGAGACTCTAAAAATTGCGAAGCACAAGCGGCAAGTTATTACTGGGGGAAAGTCTATGGAAGTAGCTTTGTTCGATCCAGAGCCAAAGAAACGCCGAATGCACAACTAAACTATGGATATGCCATTTTACGTTCTATCATGGCGCGAGCGCTTGTTTCTTCAGGTATGCACCCTTCCTTCGGTATATTCCACAAAAACAAATACAATGCGTTCTGTTTGGCAGACGATATTATGGAACCTTATCGTCCTTTTGTGGATTGGGAGGTCTTGAAACTACTAAATAAAAAATTGGAATCAGAGAACGAAGAAGAAACAGCATTAACACGAGATCAAAAGATTACCTTACTGAAATTACCACAATTGGATGTACATCTTTCTGATCTAAGACGACCACTCTTCCATGCCGTAAGTATCACAACTGCGGGACTCTATAAATGCTTTTCAGGAGAAAGTCGCAGAATTCCCTATCCGATATTTGAATAATGCTAATAAAGCATTACAGAATGAAATTAGTATAACAATGAATACGTCACGATTTAACGCTTATAGAAATATGTGGGTAATGGTTTTATTTGATTTGCCAACGGAAACGAAAAAGGAGCGCAGAGATGCGGCTAAATTCCGAAAGACACTGTTGGAAAATGGATTTACGATGTTTCAGTTTTCCATTTACATTCGATTCTGTCAGAGTATGGAAAACTCGGAGGTACACATCAAACGTGTGAAAGGTATTTTACCAGACAAAGGTAAAGTGGGTGTTTTTTCCATCACCGATAAGCAATTTGGAAAAATGGAGATTTTTCATGGTGTTAAGAAGCAAAGTAATAATCCGCCATCGCAGCAATTGGAATTGTTTTGAAATGAAAATTTGGTTGATAGGCTGTTCATCCAATAGTTAAATGTAGCTTTATTTTATTTCTACAAAAAACGCGCAAAGCCTTGCCATTTCTACGGGATAAGCTACGTGGTTGTAACTTATCCGTAAAAATAGAACTTTTGAAAGCAAATCACAACCAACTATTCCGTCGTCGTCTACTCTCAAGAGTTGTAACTTATCCGTAAAAATAGAACTTTTGAAAGCAAATCACAACCTATTTCGCAATAGAGCATTGTAATAGATGTTGTAACTTATCCGTAAAAATAGAACTTTTGAAAGCAAATCACAACTGCTTTTAGTATCTTTTTGCAGAACTTTCTGTTGTAACTTATCCGTAAAAATAGAACTTTTGAAAGCAAATCACAACAGTATCTCTTCACACAATTGCTGTGGTATTGTTGTAACTTATCCGTAAAAATAGAACTTTTGAAAGCAAATCACAACATAAAACAAATATACATGTTCAATAAAGACGTTGTAACTTATCCGTAAAAATAGAACTTTTGAAAGCAAATCACAACGAGCAGTCAAAGAGGAAACTGTTTTTGAAAGTTGTAACTTATCCGTAAAAATAGAACTTTTGAAAGCAAATCACAACAGAAGATGCAACCGTATTTGTTATAGCAATGTTGTAACTTATCCGTAAAAATAGAACTTTTGAAAGCAAATCACAACAATAATCGTCATCTAACTTTTTTGAATCGGGTTGTAACTTATCCGTAAAAATAGAACTTTTGAAAGCAAATCACAACGCGCTCCCTGCTTTTTTAAAAAATCAATTAGTTGTAACTTATCCGTAAAAATAGAACTTTTGAAAGCAAATCACAACATACCAGTACCAGTCATGATGTTGCAATTTGTTGTAACTTATCCGTAAAAATAGAACTTTTGAAAGCAAATCACAACACAAATTTGCATCCATTAAAGGATATGTAGGTTGTAACTTATCCGTAAAAATAGAACTTTTGAAAGCAAATCACAACTATAGCACGTGTTAGTAGCCGTTTTTTATTGTTGTAACTTATCCGTAAAAATAGAACTTTTGAAAGCAAATCACAACGGACTTGACACATCGACGGACAAACGAATTGTTGTAACTTATCCGTAAAAATAGAACTTTTGAAAGCAAATCACAACCTTGACGTTCTTTCTTTTGTTGAAGAAAAAGTTGTAACTTATCCGTAAAAATAGAACTTTTGAAAGCAAATCACAACACGCACTCATTAAAGAAGCGTATAACGCGGTTGTAACTTATCCGTAAAAATAGAACTTTTGAAAGCAAATCACAACGGTCTGTTGAAAATACTTTTTTCAACATAGGTTGTAACTTATCCGTAAAAATAGAACTTTTATGAATGGTGTGTTTATTTTTTAGTGGTATTCATGCTACTCCGTGGTGAAAGCAAATCACAACACTGGAACGTGGGGATGCTATTAACCAACTGTTGTAACTTATCCGTAAAAATAGAACTTTTATGAATAGAGTGTTTATTTTTTTTAATGGAATTCATGCTACTTCGTGGTGAAAGCAAATCACAACAGAACTACCATTGATTATAACGGGGATAGTGTTGTAACTTATCCGTAAAAATAGAACTTTTATGAATGGAGAGTTTATTTTTTTAGTGGTATTCATGCTACTTCGTGGTGAAAGCAAATCACAATGCAAGACATTTTGTTTCAACTATCTAACGCGTTGTAATTTATCTGTAAAAATAGAGCCTTGCTTATTTAAGCACGAAAGTATAGAGCAAAAAAAAACAGAGTGAAAAATCCGCTTTCGCTTTCATTTTCACTCTGTTTTTAGTACTCGGAGCGGGACTTGAACCCGCACGGGCTAACGCCCACAGGATTTTAAGTCCGGCGTGTCTACCAATTCCACCATCCAAGCATTCCTGAAATGCGACTTTTACATTTCGAGCGAGAAACGGGATTCGAACCCGCGACCCCGACCTTGGCAAGGTCGTGCTCTACCAACTGAGCTATTCTCGCTTTTCATTTCAATCTTTAAACTCTACCATTGTAAAGCGTTGCAAAATTAATCAGATTTTTGAAAGTAGCAAATGTTTTTTGTCTTTTTATGAATAAAAATTTCAAATGGTATAATCTGCTTTCAAACTTAGGTCTAAACTTTTGAAGCTATGTGTTAATGCACCAACAGAAATGTAATCAACACCCGTGGAAGCATACGCACGAATAGTTTCGGTTGTGATTCCTCCAGAGGCCTCAGTTTCAAATGTTTTTGGGATTTTTGGAAGTACACGTTTAATATCTTCTACACTGAAATTATCGAGCATAATACGATCCACTTGTCCAACGGCTAATACTTCATCTAATTCTTTTTCATTGCGAACTTCGATTTCAATTTTTAATTGTTTTCCTGTTCGTTTCAAATAATCATTGGTACTTTCAATCGCTTCTTTGATTCCACCTGCATAATCGACGTGATTGTCTTTCAACATAATCATATCATACAAGGCAAAGCGATGATTATAACCGCCACCAATTCTCACTGCCCATTTTTCCATTAATCGGATTCCTGGTGTCGTTTTTCGAGTGTCTAAAAGCTTCGCACTCGTGCCAGCGATTAACTGAACGTAATGATGGGTTTCTGTCGCAATACCACTCATTCGTTGCATGAAGTTTAATAACAAACGTTCTGTTGCTAAAATAGAACGCGATTTTCCTTCAATCGTGAAAGCAATATCTCCTTTTTTGACGGTGTCACCATCTTTTAAAAAGGCATTAAAAATCATCGAAGCATCATAATAAGTTACAATTTTCTTCGCCAATTCAATTCCAGCAATAATACCATCGTCTTTTACCAATAACTTTGCTTTTCCTATAGCGTTTTCTGGAACAGAAGCTAAGGATGAATGATCTCCGTCTCCAATATCCTCATTTAGAGCGTTTTGAATGATTAATTCAATCGCTTTTTCGTCTATTATTGTATCCACATTAATTTATTTAATTCAACTTTTACCCGCAAAGCACCAAAAACAACCGTCACATTTTTCCCATTTATCGCTTCTACAATACCACTTTGTTTGCTATCAACCATTTTCACCTTTGAACCTTCTTTGATTTTATCGTGATTAAGGGGATTGACAGTCGGTTTTACTTTTGCTTTTTTTGGTTTTATCTTTCCTGACGCTTCTTTTTTGATACGCTCTACAATTTTTGCGTCTTCAATTTTTGTTTTTTCTATGCTAATATACTTATGTATTTCCTCTAATAATGCTTTGTTGGCATCTTTTTTCTTGGTACGAAGTAAATAGCGATCGACATATTGCCGTAATTTTTGTCCTGCTTGAATGAATTTACGGTCGCGATCAATGGCTATTTTTTGGAGTTCTATTTTTTGTTCTAATTTGTCTTTTAAAGAAGTATATTCCAATCGTTTTCTCTCTGCAATTTCTTGTGCTTCAATGTGATCCTTGTTTAACCTTTCGAGATATGATTTCTCCCGTTGTAATTCATGAAGCAACTTATCCATCTTCACTTTTTTATCGTCAATACGCGTCTTCGCATCTTCAATGATGTCCATCGAAATACCATTCATTTGCGCTACTTCAAACGTAAACGAACTTCCTGGTTGTCCCATGGAAAACTTATATAAAGGTTCTAATGTTTCGGTATTGAACAACATACAGCCGTTAACTGCATTCTTGAGTTCGTTGGCTTTCATCTTGATGTTTGCATAATGCGTGGTAATCACTCCGAAACACTTTGTTTGATAAAGCCGTTCAAAAAATACTTCCGCTAATGCGCCGCCTAAATCAGGGTCAGAACCTGTTCCAAATTCATCTAATAATAACAGTGTTCGGTGATTGGATACTTTCAGAAAATGATTCATTCTCTTTAAGCGATACGAATACGTGCTTAATTCATTCTCAATCGATTGTTGGTCTCCAATATCCGTTTTAACTTGTTGGAATAAACACATGTTACTATTGGTGTCCATAGGAACGAGTAATCCACCTTGTAACATCAATTGATTGAGACCTATGGTTTTTAGTGTAATACTTTTTCCACCCGCATTTGGTCCCGAAATCACTAACATCCGCTTCGATTTGTCGAGTAAAATAGTTTGTGGCAAGGTTGATTTTCGAGCGTTCTGATTGTTTTTTAAAAGTATGGGATGATAGACTTGTATTAATTCAATTCGTGGTTCATCTACAATACCAGGTAAATCGGCACCTATTTCTATCGCTAACTTTGCTTTTGCTTGGATGAAATCAATACTGGTAAGAATGTGTTGATACGCTTTTATGAGTTCTAAGTGAGCAGAAAGTTGATGCGTTAGTTCTTTTAAAATACGGTAAATCTCTTTTCGTTTATCATCAATCAACATTTCTAATTCGTTGTTCAGCTCGATGTTGATATAAGGCTCGATGAACGTCAGACTTCCTGTTTTGGAAGATCCTAAGACGCTTCCTTTAATTTGCCGTTTATGAGATGAAATCACCGATAAAACGCGGCGTTCACTGATAAAGGTTTCTTTGATATCTCCTAAAAATCCCTCTTTGTCGTATTTTCGAAGTTCTCTGTCAAAGTTCTTATTAATCTTTACGCGTAGTGCCGTAATATTTTGACTAATTTCAAATAAAAGGGGAGAAGCATCCTCTCTGATGTTTCCCTTTTTATCAAAAACGGCAGTAATTAATTCGATAATTTCTTTTGTAAATGCTGCTTCGTTGACTAATTTGTAAAGCGTCGGAAAATCGACACTTCGCTTATTGAAAAATGTTAATAATGCATTGACTAATTCCGAAGCTTTATAGATGCGCACAAAACCTTCTTGTTCAATCATCGCATTCTTGATGCCTAATAATTTAATTTCAGCAAGTAATTCTTGAAATGAAATCGTTGGAAAGAATTCGCCATCTGAAAGAATCGTGTGATACTCTTTTACTTTTTGTAATTCTAACTTGATATGTGCAAAGTCGGAAGAAGGAATAAGATTCTCCAACTTTTCCTTTGCTGTATCTCCAATAGCATAATCCATTAACCATTCTTGAATCGTGGTGAACTCAAGGTCTTTTAATGTTTGTTGGTCAAAGTTTATACTAGCCATATGTAGTGGTAAACAATAAAAGCCACAAACACACGTCTATGGCTTTTAAAAAAGATATACAATAGATTATCTGTTAAGCATCACTGGCATGACAAGCATTAACACATCTTCATTTTGGTTTTCGCTATTTGCAGGAACAATTAGTCCAGCACGACTTGGCTCACTTAGCATGATTTTGATTTCTTTAGTATCAATGTTGTTTAACATTTCCATTAAGAAACGAGAGTTGAAACCGATTTCGATATCTTCTCCATCATACGAACATGTCATGCGCTCATTTGCTTGGTTAGAGAAGTCAATATCTTCAGCAGATAATGATAATTCAGAACCAGCAATTGCCATTTTAATTTGATGTGTCGATTTATTAGCGAAGATAGATACACGCTTGATAGAACCTAATAATTGATCTTTATCAATGGTTAACACATTTGGATTCTCTTTTGGTATAACCGCTTCGTAATTTGGATATTTTCCATCAATTAAACGGCACATTAAAACCACATCATTAAATGTGAAAACAGCATTTGATGAGGTATATTCAATTAATACTTCTTCGTCTCCTTTTAAATTTGCTTTTAATAAATTCAACGGTTTTTTAGGTAGAATGAAAGCAGAACTTCCAGTTGCTTGAGAATCGGTCCGCTTATAACGAACTAGTTTATGTGCATCGGTTGCAACAAAGATGATTTCACTTGGTGAAAATTGGCAATAAACTCCGCTCATCACTGGGCGAAGGTCGTCATTTCCAGTCGCAAAAAGGGTTTTATTAATTGCTCTAGAAATTATGTCTCCAAGAACTTTAATGCTTGCTCCACCTTCCATTGGTGGTGTTTTTGGAAAATCTTCTCCATTAAAACCAGCCATTTTAGATTTACCATTGTCGTAAGCAATCTCCACTTCAAAATTGGATAAATTGATACTAAACGTACATGGTTGCTCTGGTAAATTCTTTAGAATATCCAATAACAATCTTGCAGGAATAGCTATTTTTCCATCTTCTTTTGACTCTACTTCTAAGGTCGTTCTCATAGTCGTCTCCAAATCGGAAGCAGAAATAGTCAATTGATTCTCTTTAATCTCAAAAAGAAAATTATCTAAGATAGGAAGTGTATTATTTGTACTTAAAGCACCGCTAATATTTTGCAGGTGTCTTAGTAACGTCGTGCTTGGGACAATAAAATTCATAAATCTTGTACTATTTTGTTAGCAAATATACTTTTTTTATTGGAATAATCGACCATTAAAAGTGTGGTTAAATTACTTATTTTTTAAATGTTGATTATCGAATGTGTTTTCAAAAATGGGTAAGAGATTATTTTTATTCTGATGGATTTGCCAGCTTTTCAATTCCAAAATAAACACGTCCATTGATGAGTGGATTAAAAACAAAAAACTGACATTTTACTAGTTTTCCGCTGGGTAAGAAGCACCAAAAACGATTCACGTCATAGTCTACATCATCACCAAAATCATTTCCTTTAGTAAATCCATCTCCTTTTAAATGATGTAATTTCAACAATGAAATAGTTCCATCTTTCTGAGTTACTTTCAAACTACAAAACGGTTGTGATTTTCGCAAACTGTCAACTTGTTGGTCGTTCAGTTCAAAGTTGTCAAACTCATAATGGATTTTACGGTAATTATTTAAATAACGAACAATCATCGATGTGTCTACATTTTCCAATGGTTTTCCATTGTTAGATATTTCATACGTATTGCCATTGTTTTTAATCGTAAAACTACGTTCAGGAACATCGTAATGCTTAACTTCTACTTCTCGAATATCATCTTTTTGTAAAGTGAATATTTCAGTACAACTCCAACGTCTTGAATCCGCAAAGAAGCGTGGCTCAATAATGCCATTCAAACCTCTTACTTTCATGATAACAGGTAAATCACTTTTTTCAGAAGGTGTTTCTAATAACATGTGTGTTCCGTAATGGTCTTGAGTCGAATAACCAACATACCATGTTTTTGCCCACTTGCCATTGCTGAAAATTTCGACTTTAATACTGGAAGCTGCCATTCTTCTTTTAACATCTTCACGTGCTGCTTTAGGAACATACCCCTTGAATTCAATGTTTTTAATTGTTTCTAAAATGGTAAAAACGGGTTCTTGTACGATACAGTTTCCGTCTTTGTCCGTCCATTTTTGTCCTTTATCTCTTTTGATTTCAAATGTATTTGCGTACGCATCGTGAATGATTACTTTGTCGATTGAAGCGGTGTCAGCTATTGCGAATTCCAGTAATTCAGTGTCTGATTTTCCGCTATTTCTAACCAAATTCATAGCGAACATTGCTAAAGTTGCAAGTACAATTATTAAAATGGTTAAAATTAGGCCTTTCTTTTTCATATTATTTCTTTGTATATTTTCGTTTGCGAATGGTAAAAATGATTAATCCGAGAAACAGTATAAGTAATGACGGAATAACCATATTAATGATGCGAATAGTAGAAGCATATTTCTCTACTTTCACCTTGTCAATTGCGTGAATTTCAATTTGTTTACTACGTATTCCTAAAATAGAATTATCGCCCATCATGTAATCTACCATATTTTGAAAGAACTCTTGATTACCATAAATAAGGTAACCAAATCCTTTCAATTTCAAATTGATTTCGTCGTATTTTAGATTGTTAAAAGCCGAAGGTGTGTAGTTGAAACCACCAATTTGGCTCGGTACAGAATCATATAAATTTCGAATAAAAGAGCCATTTCCTACGACGAGTACTTTTCCTTCTTTTACACTTTCATTTTGGTAATTCACTTCTTTATTCTTAGCGAACTCGTCTACAATACGATTTTTAAAATGTGATGTGAATTTTCCTTCTACTAAACCAGCCAAACAGATTTTATTATTTTCATTTGTTGGGTCTTCGTTGAACTTTGGATCACTATCATAGTTCATTGGCATTGCTAAACTAAGCATTGGCGCTAAACCAGTTACACTAGCATTAGGTGAAGAGGTTAAAATAGGTGATTGAATAATTTTATCAGATTCTCCGACAAACTGCACCTCAGAGGTATAACGGAGTAAAATACCTCCGATGTTACGCGCAATAGGATGTGAAGTAGGTGTTGCAATGACGTTAAAATACCATGGAATTGCTCCTGTTTTTGATTGAGGTAGATATTTAGGAGCGGAACGAGCGTCAAAAATGTAATTATCGTTGATTTTCAATCCATAGTCAAACAACATTTTGTCTAAGTCTAGATTCGTTCTTTCGGTGTGTGTAATTCCAGTACGGTTGAGAGTGTCTTTATCAAATGTGAGTTTGTCGATGAAGCACATTAAACGTCCGCCGTTCATCACAAACTGGTCGATGATATATTTATCTTTCTCAGAAAAGGATGTCAATGGACGTGCGATAACCAGTCCTTTTACCCCTTTTAGAGCATCGATAGAATCGTTCAAAGTAATGTCTTCTACTTTATAGTAAGGAGCGATTAATGCTTTTACTCGCATCGTTTCATTCGTATTCAATTCACCGTGTCCATGAAGAAAAGCAATGCGTTCTTTTTTTCGCGTGGTTGCCCTACGAATAGCGCTTACCAACATGTATTCTAGGTTGTTGATTGAGTTTTGAACGGTCTGATTAAAATTATCATCTAAATTATAAAACTGACCTTGAGGCGTTCCAGGAAGAAACTGAATGTGATTCACCGTTGAACCACCGTATTCAATTAAGGCGCCTGCCCAAACTTGGATAGCAGAACTTTTTCCATCTTTGGAATACGTCACACCAGTTGGAATAATCCCTTTGCTTTTGTTGTATAAATCTTCGAAAAGCTGATTTTGTTCTTCCTCTGTCCCTTGATATGGGTCGACAATGACGTACTCTACACGCTTTCCTGCATGACGTTTGAAGTCTTTCAGCTTATCTTCCAATGCCGTGCGTAAACGAACTACTTCTGCAGGTAAGTCGCCACCTAAAAATATTTTAAATACGATGCGGTCATCAAAATTAGTTTCATCACTTAAATAATCGACCGTTCCTTCGTGTAATGAATAACGTTTATCTTGAGTAGCGTCAAAACGTTTGTTGACAAATATTCCGATTATATTTATAACAATAATAATCGCAACTACTATTAATAAGAAGGTCCAGTTATAAAATCTCTTCACCACTTTTGAACTCATAGAACTTATTTTTTAAGTGATTTAATTACGGTTAGAGAGGCAGATACGAATAAAGCAATCATACCGAAAAAGTAAATTAAATCGCTTGTATCAATGACACCTCGTTTAATCGAATCGTAATGATAATTTAAACTACAATATTTAAAAAGCTTATCCAATCCGCCGACTGTGCCGAAAGAACCGATTAATGTTAGTCCATCGTTGAATAGCCAACATAGAAACATGGCTAAGATAAATGCGACAATTTGGCTAGAAGTAACTGATGAGGCAAAAATTCCGATAGAAACGAAAACGGCACCAATCATCAATAATCCAAAATAGGAGACGAAAGTGGCACCTTCATCGATGATTCCAACAGGACTTCCCAAATAGTACATCGTGAAGAAATAGATTATCGTTGGCACAAGCGAGATAAACACTAATGTAACACCTGCTAAAAATTTAGCCATGACGATTTGGAAATCAGAAATAGGACGCGTGAAGAGTAATTCAATCGTTCCAGTTCTTCTTTCTTCCGCGAAAGAACGCATGGTTATCGCCGGGATTAATATCAAAAAGATAATGGGCGATAAGTTGAAAAATGGAATTAAATCCGCCTCCGTCCCTTCTAACAGGTTGGTGTCGAATGAAATTACCCAATGGAAAATACCGGATGTTATCAAAAATATGATGATAAATACATATCCGATGATGGAACTCAAAAAACTTCGAATTTCTTTTAAATACAATGCTTTCATAGAAAGTTTAGAAAAAGTACCCAAAAGTAAGATTATTGTTGGTAATAATCAAAGCGAGCACATAATTATTAACGAGAACTAAACAGAAAATTGTGTGAAAGCATTCAAAGCGATAAAGAAAGAATGGTTAGGTTAGGCTTTTTCTTTGACGCGATGTTATTTTTGAGTCCAATTATATTTTAATCCTACGCTAAACCATCTTGGAGGCATCGGGACAGCACCTGCTTCTTTGTAAATGGCGTTTAAAATATTGGTCACATCTACATAAGTGGTAAAACCTTTGACTTCATAATTTACACGAGCATCTAAAAGGATATACGCTTTGTTAGCAATACGTTCGATAAATCGACTATTCACTTGAAAAGTCAAACTTTTATAACTGTAATTGACACCTACAATTAATTGATTTCTCAATGTTTCAAGAATATACTTAGATTGTCCCGTACCACTAGATTGGTAGTTTGGAAGTAAGTAATTGTAGTTAACAAAATACCCAAAGCGATGGTCTTTATTGAAAGTGAAATCTTGACTAACTCTTGCATTCACACCTTGTATTAAGTTTCGCCCAATATTTAAAGGAGAGTACGGAACATTACTTGAGTCGCGTACCCAATCAATAAAATTAGTGATATCACGATAGAAGTAACCTGCTTGTACTTTTAATGTTTTATGGGTATATTGAATGTTCGCTTCATACTGCCACGCATTTTCGGGCTTTACATTTGGATTTCCAACATTTCCTGGTTTCTGGTTTAAATACAAATCAGTAAAAGAGGGAATGCGTTGACCTGATCCAGCACTAGCGGATAATTTCCAACCGGGATAAAATAAATAAGCCACATCCATTCCTGGATATACTTGCCAACCGTAACTGGTATTGTAGTTGACAAAAGCACCTGCATTTACCATCACTTTATTCCAGTAAAAACCTTTGTACTCTGCATAAGTACCATAAGTGTTACGGTTATGTTTTCCAATATTAGAACTATTGATGGTTTCAAAACGAGATTCAAGGCCAAGACCAAAATCTCCGATTTTTGTAGTAACACTACTATTAATTTCTGCCATCATTGCATTGGTGTAATGCTTTGAACGAGCAACGCTTAATTTGTCTTTAAAATACCGATAATCATCTTCGTCATACCGATTGCTGATACGTGGAGAAAGCGTAAATCGTCCCATTTTATGTTGAGAAGATAAACTGAACAAGCCTGTTTCCACAATTTCTTGTGAGTTTTTGTCGCCCGGTGCAGCATAATAACCATTGGCGCCAAAATTACTATAGGAATAACCACCAAGCCATTGCATAGAATTGTTTTTGTTGAAATCAACTGAGCCATTGTAATATGCTTTACCGTTATTTTGAGCCGTATTATAACGTTGTCCATTATAATTGTCTTTACTAATAGCTACTAAATGACTTGTCTTTTCGGTTCCAAAATTTCCAGTTACTTGAACGCCACCGCCACCGTAAATTCCATTTCCATCACCTGCTTCTTTTTTGTCAAAAGACGAACCTGCGTAAGCATTAGCAGAAACAAATGATTTTGTTGATTTTTTAGTGACAATATTAATTGCTCCAGTCAAAGAATTAATACCATATTTCCGTGCTGCTGGACCTCTCAATACTTCAATATGATCAATTGCATCTAAAGGAATTGGTAGATTAAGTGTATTGTGTGCCGTTTGTGAATTGATGAGTTTAACGCCATTTAATAAAACCAATGTTTGTTCAAAAGAACCACCGTCAATACTCACATCTGCTTGTGTTCCGAATGGGCCACGTTGACGAAGATCAACTCCTCCGACATACGCCAGTAATTCATTAATTGATTTAACGGGATATCGCGCAATCTCTTCTTTTGTGATAATCTGTATATTTCTAGAAGATTGACTAAAAGGAATTTGTAAACGATTTCCTTGAATGACTATACTTTCTATCTGGGTTGAATCTTCTATTTCTTGTGCGTAAGAAATGAATGTAGCGATTGCTATACAAATTGTTATACCGATTCTTTTCATTGTTGTGTCTTTTTTTGACCACAAAAGTTCTATATTTACGCTGTTTAAAAGTAGTCCAGTTTATTTAATATGAGTAGTCCAGATAAGGTTTCACTGACACGGTATATTCGAATTCATCGAAATAAGACAGAACCGATTTATTTACAGATCGTGTATCAGTTCATAAATGCGGTGCAGAGAGGCTACTTTCAAGTAGGAGAGAAGTTGCCCGGAAGTCGTTTACTGAGTGAGGATTTAGGCGTACACCGAAAAACAATTGTTGCGGCTTTCGATGAGCTACAAGCGCAAGGTTGGGTAGAAACAAAATTGAAAGTAGGAACCTTTGTCGCTAATCCACAAACGAAACGAAAGATAACTGAAAGTTCGAAGACAATAGATTTGAAGACGAATGATCAATCTTCTTTTCCATTTCAGAAATCATTTGTTTTAGATTCGCCGTTTGAAGAGCATTCGTGCACATGGAGTTTAAATGATGGTCAACCAGATTATAGACTCGTTAAAACAGAAGAATTAGCACGATTTTATCGAAATGCTTTGAAACGTAAACAAGTACAGAAGTATTTGGGAAATACCTCTCTCAGAACGAACAGCTATTTTTCACAACAGCTGAGTTATTATCTGAATTTATCGAAAGGATTTCATATTTCTAAAGAACACTTGGTCGTCGGTGATAACAAAGAGCAGCTTTTATTTGTTATATCTCAACTCCTTTTAAAGCCAAATGATTGTGTTGTTGTAGGAGAATTGAACTATTTCTTTGCCAATATGATTTTCAAACAATCGGATGCCATAATTAAAACGATTCCAATGGATTCCGATGGGGTAGATGTTTCCGCCATTCGTGCTAATTTCAAAAAAGGTGACATTAAGTGCGTGTATATTAATTCAGTCACTTCTTATCCAACGATGATTCCGCTATCCGAAGAAAGACGAGATGCACTTTTGCAATTGGCGAAAGAATATGATTTTGTTATTATTGAGGATGGTTCTGGAGATGAATTTCAGTATTCCAAAACGGTAATATCACCTATATTCACTCAGAGCTCCGAAAATAGCGTTATTTATTTAAATACGTTTGGCAAAATGCTAATCCCATCTTTTGAGTTAGGTTATATCGTTGCACCAAAGGATTTTATTAAGGAAGCCGAAAAATTCATGACGATGCTTGTGCCAAAAGGCGATTTAATTACCGAACAAGCGATAGGTGAAATGATTGAAGAAGGAGATGTTTTTAGAATCATAAAAAAATCGAATCGACAGTATATTGAACGACGTAATGCAATTGCAACAAGACTCAAAGAATTATTTAAAGATGAACTTTCATTTCGTACTCCGGCAAATGGTCTCGCTCTTTGGATTGAATGGAGAACAGCTATTTCATTGCATAGATTAGTAGCAATTTGTAAAAAAAATGATTTATTTATTCCTCGAATCTGCTGTTATAAAACAGCGAAATCAAGTGCGCTTTTAATCGGTTTTGGACACTTGTCAAAAGAGGAAATGGAAAAGGTATGTGGTATTTTGAGAAAGAGTTACGATGAGTTGATTGAAGGAGATTAAAAGTCTGCTCAGTTAGTAAATAGTTTAAAAATTATGTAAATTTGTATATATTTCAAAAAATGACGACAATACGCCAAATAACCAATTTCTTAGAGAATATAGCACCTTTATCGAGTCAAGAAAGCTATGATAATTGTGGATTGATAGTAGGAGATGCTTCTACTGAAGTTACGAATATTTTGGTTTCGCTCGATTGTACCGAAGACGTGATTCAAGAAGCCATCGATCAAAATTGTAATATTGTTGTTTCACATCATCCGATTGTTTTTGGTGGATTAAAAAAAATTAACGGAAAGAATTACGTTGAACGTACTGTTTTGAAAGCCATTAAAAATGATATTGCTATTTATGCTATTCATACGAATTTAGACAATACTTTTAACGGTGTTAATGCCGAGATTTCGAAGCGCTTAGGCTTAATCAACTTGCGAGTATTGCAACCAAAGAAAGATACTTTAACGAAGTTAATAGTTTACACACCAGTTTCTCACACAGAACAAGTGAAACAAGCACTTTTTGATGCAGGCGCTGGAGAAATTGGAACGTATGGAGAATGTTCTTTTACAGTGAGAGGAACGGGAACATATAAGCCCTTAGATGGAAGCAAGCCTTTTAAAGGTGAGAAAGATATCCGAAGTGAAGTGGAAGAAGATAGAGTAGAGGTGTTGGTGAGCAATCACAAGCTAAATACTGTGTTGAATGCATTACTTTCTGCACATCCGTATGAAGAAGTTGCCTATGATTTGGTTCCGATAAAAAACATCAATCGTTTTGAAGGAGCTGGAATGATTGGTGAGTTGCCGGAATCAGTAAATGAATTAGATTTCTTAAAAATAATTAAAAATACCTTCGCATGTGGTTGTGTGAGATATACTGAATTGATAAATAAACCAATAAAAAAAGTAGCGGTCTGTGGAGGAGCAGGGAGTTTTCTTTTAAAAGATGCGATTGCTTCAAACGCTGATGTGTACATCACTGGCGATATGAAATATCATGAGTTTTTCGACGCTGAAGGACGTATCTTGATAGCTGATATTGGGCACTATGAAAGTGAACAATATACAAGTGATTTAATTGTTGCGTTTTTGAAAGAAAAATTTACTAAATTTGCAGTTCTAAAAACGGGCGTTAATACAAACCCTATAAAATATTTATAACAAATGGCTGGAGCGACTAAAAAAGAAGTATCAGTAGCAGAAAAATTAGAAGCTATTTACGAATTGCAGAAAATTGACTCTGAAATCGATAAACTTAAAACATACCGAGGTGAATTACCTTTGGAGGTAGAAGATTTAGAAGATGAGGTAGCTGGACTCGAAACACGAATGAAGAAAATTCAGGGCGAAATTAAAGACTTAGACCAGAATATTTCGGATAGAAAGAATGCTATTAAGGATTCTGAGACAGCTATTCAAAAATATAAAGATCAGCAAAATAACGTTCGTAACAATCGTGAGTTTGAATCAATCGATAAAGAAGTTGAGTACCAAACGTTAGAGATTAAGTTAAACGAGAAGCGTATTAAAGAAGCGAAAGTTGTTATTGCTAATAAGAAAGAGA